>NZ_JBFBJK010000003.1:0-212357 GCF_040686095.1 Streptomyces sp. NPDC086554 | reverse complement strand
GCCGCACTACCTCGTCCCGAACGACGACGTTACCAGCACACGACTTTAACCAGTAACGCGAATTCCCTATATTGCACTGCTCGTTCCAAAACCTGTACGGTACCGACATGGCCCGACCGAGAACCTTCGACGAGGAACGGGCCCTGGACGCGGCGATGCGCGCCTTCTGGGCGAACGGCTACGAGGCCACCTCGACCCAGGACCTGTGCGACGCCACCGGCCTGGGCCGCAGCAGCATCTACAACACCTTCAGCAGCAAGCACGACCTGTTCCAACGGGCCCTGGCCCGCTACATGGACGCCATGACCGCCACCCAGATCGAGATCATGACGGACACGGAACGCTCGCCGATGGAGCGCATCCGCGCCCTGTTCGCGCGGATCATCGACTCCGAATTCGAGTGCCGCGAGGACGGGCACAGCATCGGCTGCCTGACCGTCAATACGACCGTGGAACTCGCGGGGCGCGACCCCGCGGCCGCCGAACTGCTCGCACGCGACCTCGCGGTACGCCTGGCCGCCTTCCAGGACACCATCCGCGCCGGACAGAGCAGCGGCGACATCACATCGCCGCGGGACGCGGCCGACCTGGCCCGCTTTCTGAACGCCGTCATCGGCGGCATGCGGGTCGCCGCACAGGGCGGCGCCGACCGGGCCACCCTGGAGGCCATCACGGAGACGGCGCTCGACGCGCTGTCCCGCTGGCCCTAACTAACCTCCCCTCAGGCCGACTTGGGCCTCGCAGCATCTTTAGTACGCCCTCGCGCGCTCTCGTACACCCTTGTTTTGCACTGATCAGTCCATAACTAACCAACCATCCTCCGACAGGAGCAGCCCCATGCCCCGCGCCGTATACGTACTGGCCCTCGGCATCTTCGCCATGGTGACCAGCGAATTCGTGGTCGCCGGACTGATGCCGCAGATGGCCGAAGGCCTCGACGCCACGATTCCTGAGATCGGATATCTCATCACCGCCTTTGCCGCGGCGATGGCCATCGGCGGGCCCTTCCTCACCGTGGCCGTACTGAAGATGCGTCAGAAGTCGGCGCTGGCCGTCCTGTTCGCCGTCTTCCTGGCGGGCAACGTGCTCGCCGCCCTCGCCCCGGACTACCGCACCATGCTGGTGGCCCGCGTGATCACAGGCATCGCCTCACAGGCCTTCTTCGGCGTCTCCATCTCCCTCGCCGCGCGGCTCACCCGCCCCGAAGTACGCGGCAGGGCCATCGCGGTGGCCCTCAACGGGCTGATGCTCGGCACGCTTCTCGGCCTCCCGCTCTCCACCGTCATCGGTGAACACCTGGGCTGGCGCGCCGCGTTCTGGGCGATCACAGGGCTGACCGTCCTCGCCGCGCTCGCCACCCTCGCCGGTGTGCCGCACATGGAACGCGCCGACGACGGGGGCGACCTCCGCCAGGAGCTGGGTGCCTTCCGGAACCCCCGCCTGTGGCTGACGCTCACCACCAGCACCTTCATCATCGGCGCGACGTTCTCCGCCTTCAGCTACCTCAACCCGATCCTCACGGAGGTCACCGGCTTCGCCACGGGGACCGTTCCGCTGCTGCTCATCGCATACGGCGCGGCCACCGTCATCGGCAACACCGTCGTGGGCCGGCTCGCCGACAAGCACACGATCCCCGTCCTGCTCGTCGGCCTGCTCCTCAATCTGGGGTTCCTCGTCGGCTTCGCCGCGTTCGCCCAACTCAGCGTCCCCGCCGTGGTGTTCATGATGGGCATCGGTCTTGTCGGAGTCACCATGAACCCGGCCCTTGTGACCCGCGTCCAGCGCACCGGCAACGCCCGGCCGCTGGTCAACACCGTCCACTCCTCGTTCATCACGCTCGGCATCATCATCGCGACGTCCGCCGGCGGACCCGCCATCGATACGTTCGGACTGCGGGCGCCCCTGTGGATCGGCGCCGCACTCGCCGTGCTCGGCCTCGTCAGCCTGCTGCCCGACCTGAAGCGGCGGCGGGCACAAGCGCCAACCACCGCCACCACGGCGGCAGTTGATGCGACGGAACCGGAACCCGCGAAGGTCTAGCCGAGCGCCCCGAGGGGGTCGTCGAGCACCGGCTGCCAGGCCAGCTCGGCGGCCCCCACCAGGCTGTTGTGGTCCAGGGTGCAGGCCAGGATCGGTACGCCCCCGCTGCGCCCCCACAGGCTGCGGTCGGCCACGACGGCACGCAGCCGCTCGGGGTCGGCCTCGAGGAGGGCGCGGTGCAGGCCGCCGAGGATGATCCGGTCCGGGTTGAGGATGTTCACCAGGCCCGCCAGGCCCAGGCCCAGACGGTCGATCAGCTCTTCAGCCGCCGCGCGGACCGAGGGATCCGCGGGGGCGTCGCGGAGCAGATCGCGGGCCTGCTGGAGCAGCCCCTCGGGTCCTGGTTCGCGTCCTGCGGCCGTCAGGAAGGCCAGCGGGTCCGTCTCGACGTCCAGGCAGCCCCGGCTTCCGCAGTGGCAGGGACGGCCCTCGGGGTTGACGGTGAGGTGGCCGACCTCCAGGGCAAGACCCGAACTGCCGGTGTGCAGACGGCCGTCGAGGACGAGCGCGCCGCCGACGCCCCGGTGGCCGGTCGCCACGCACAGCAGATCGCGGGCGCCGCGCCCGGCGCCGTGCCGGTGCTCGGCGAGTGCGGCGAGGTTGACATCGTTGGCGGCGAACGCCGGTCCTTCGATCCCCGCGTCGCGTACGCAGTCGGCGAAGATCTGGCGGACCTGCGAGCCCGCGGGCCACGCCAGGTGCAGCGGGTTGAGCGCGGTGCCCTCCGGCTCGGCGACGGCGGACGGCACCGCGAGGCCCGCCCCGACGCACCGCCGCCCGGTCTCCCGCAGCAGTTGGGCACCCGCGTCGATGACGGACCCGAGCACCTGCGCCGGGTCGGCGTCGATCGTCTCGCAGCCGGGTGCGGTGGCGACGATCCGGCCGCCGAGCCCGACGAGCGCCGCCCGGAAGCCGTCGGAGTGCACCTGCGCGGCGAGCGCCACCGGTCCGTCGTCCGCGATGGAAAGGCCGTGCGACGGCCGCCCCTGCGAGCCCGCGGGCGCGCTCGGCCGCGCGTCGATCCTGATCAGGCCGAGCGCCTCCAACTCGGCGGCGACGGCCCCCGCGGTGGCGCGGGTGACGCCCAGCTCGGCGGTGAGCACGGCACGCGTCGGGGCCCGTCCGGTGTGGACGAGCTCAAGGGCGGGGCCGAGCGCGCCGCGCCCTCGCTCGAGGCGCGTGCGCGTGGACAGATCCCCCTCGGCACGGGGGGCAGCCTTGCCGTTCATGAGGGCGAGTCTCCCATGATCCGTACGCGACCTCGCCGTTCAGTCGCCATCTGCTCTTCCCCTGCCATTCCCTGACGCCTCCACTGCCATTGCGTGAGGCCTGCCGCCTGCCGCTGCCATCCCCTGGCACCACACCAGCACACCCTCTCCGTCTGCTCCCGCCGGCAGCCGACGAACACCACACCGACAAGAACCACCTTGTACGCGACCGGGGTGCACCCCTACTCTGACTTTGTGCCGCCACTAAACAAAACCACGTCCGCAGCGTCGCGGGCCACTCCCCCGGGCCTTCTCCGGCTCCGTGTCGCCCTCACCGTCTTCTTCGCGCTCGACGGCTTCATCTTCGCCGGATGGGTCGTCCGCATCCCCGCCATCAAGGACCAGACCGGCGCTTCGGCGAGCGACCTCGGGCTCGCACTGCTCGGAGTCTCCGCAGGCGCCGTGATCACCATGACCCTGACCGGACGCCTCTGCCGCCGCTTCGGCAGCCATCCGGTGACGGTGGCCTGCGGGGTCCTGATGCCGCTGAGCATCGCGCTGCCGCCGCTGACACATTCGGCACTCGCGCTCGGCCTGGTGCTGCTGATCTTCGGGGCGGCGTACGGCGGGATGAACAGTGGCCAGGCACTAAGACTTCTCCCGGTATCGCACTGACGCTCACTGACCGAAGGACTCGCCCTCACCGAGTCGGGGCGCAGCCACGGCCGCCTCAGCTTCGGCTTCGGCTTCGCGAGCCGAGCGCAGCTGAGTCAGGCCAAGCGAGCCCACCCACACCCACCAGCCCAGTCCCCGTGGGCAACCACGGACAGACGCGGTCAGGCACCCAGCCAGGAGAACGCCCATGCGCCACGCACCCTCCTTGTCGACGCCATCGCAAAGCGTCGCGCCGGAGAACAACCTCACCCGACTCCGCATCATCCTGACGATCTTCTTCGCGCTCGACGGCTTCATCTTCGCCGGATGGGTCGTCCGCATCCCCGCCATCAAGGACCAGACCGGCGCATCGGCCAGCGACCTCGGGCTGGCACTACTCGGCGTGTCCGCGGGCGCCGTCATCACGATGATGCTCACTGGCCGACTCTGCAGCCGCTTCGGCAGCCATCGAGTAACGGTCGTCTGCGCCGTACTGCTGTCACTGAGCGTCGCGCTGCCTCCCTTGACCCACTCTGCGCTAGCGCTCGGTGCAGTGCTGTTGGCCTTTGGCGCAGCCTACGGAGGCATAAATGTCGCTTTTAACAGCGCGGCCGTCGACCTCGTGGCCGCGATACGCCGCCCGATCATGCCCAGCTTCCACGCGGCGTTCAGCCTGGGCGGCATGGTCGGCGCGGGCCTCGGCGGACTGATCGCCGGCTCCCTCTCCCCCACGCGCCACCTGCTCGGCCTCACCGTGATCGGCCTGCTCGTCACCGCCGTCGCCGGACGCACCCTCCTGCGCCTCGAACCCCCGGCGCCACTGGCCGACCGGCCCGACACGGCAAGCACCCCACGCCGCCTCGACTCCCGCACACGCAGACTTGTCCTCGTCTTCGGCCTCATCGCCCTCTGCACCGCCTACGGCGAAGGAGCCCTCGCCGACTGGGGCGCCCTCCACCTCGAACAGGACCTCAACGCCCACCCCGGCATCGCAGCCGCCGGCTACTCCTGCTTCGCCCTGGCCATGACCATCGGCCGCCTCACCGGAACGACCCTGCTCGAACGGCTCGGCCAGACCCCGATACTCGTGGCCGGCGGCACCTTGGCCGCCGTCGGCATGCTCCTGGGCGCGCTCGCCCCGTCCGTGTGGGTGGCGCTTCTCGGCTTCGCCATCACCGGACTCGGGCTCGCCAACATCTTCCCCGTAGCAGTGGAACGTGCGGGCGCGCTGGCCGGACCCAGTGGCGTCGCCACCGCCTCCACACTCGGCTACGGCGGCATGCTCCTGGGACCGCCCGCCATCGGATTCATGGCCGACTGGTTCACCCTCCCCACAGCCCTCACCAGCGTCGCCGTACTGGCCGGCCTCGCCGCCGTGATCGGCTACACAGCCCGCCGCTGACCGAGCCATGGAGCAGGTGTTCACGGAGCGCATCAGGCCACAGCCGTCTCGTTGAGATGCACCTTCAGGTAACTGCGGTGCAGCACCGCGAGTCGACCTACCTCTGCATCGATCAGTCGACAGCGCCGGCATTCATTCGGGTCCAACAGACCATGCTCGCAAGGCTCGTTGTATCCCGCCCAGAACGCCTCTTCTGGAGTGCGGCAAACGGTCGGCCTGTCCATCGTCAATCCAAGCCCAGTGCTCGCCGGAGGCAGCACTCAGCCTGGGCTCGGGGCCGACAATCGCTGCCAGCCGCAACACTGCGGACGCTCGACCGTTCCCGGCCTTTCGCCCTCCGGCTTCGGTCCAGGATGGGGGCCTTGCCACACGCGAGCGCAACCACACTCTCGTTTGGCTGGCAGTGATAGGTAGCAACATCGATGGCCGCATAAGTCAGCCAGCCACTCCCGAGGTGCCTCGGAGACGGGTGACGGCCTCGTGTCATCTTCGATCCCTCTCGGTCCTCATGCATGAAGTGCTCTGTCACTTCTAGAGGCCGCGATTCGGTCCACCTTTCGACACGGTGCGCCGACCGGCTATCCGTCGAGGGTGAGGTTGTGCAGGCGGGTGATGCCGAGCATGGCGTGGTGGACACCGTCGCCTTTGAGGCGGCAATCGCGGAGGATCTTCCACGCCTTGATCCGGGCGAAGACGTGCTCCACGCGGGCGCGGACCTGTTTGTGGGACTTGTTGTACGCCGCTTTCCAGTCGGGCAGGTCTTCGCCCTTGCGGCGCCGGTGCGGCATGACGAGTCCGGTGCCTGGATATCCGCCGTCGGCAATCGTTGTGGTGCGGCGCCGGCTTCCTCCCAGGCTTTACAGTCGTTGCGGTTGCCCGGCAGTGGTCGGCCGACCACAACCACCCGGCAGGTGTCGGCATCGATGACGACCTGGTGGTTGGTGGAGTATCGGTAATTCTTCGACTGCTCGGCTACCTTGTGGTCGCGGGTGGGCACCAGGGTGCCGTCCACGATCAGCATGGTGTCCTTGGCGAACCGGCGCCGCGGCTGCAGGGACATCAGCGGGCCGAGTTGGACGATGATCCGGTCCGCCGCCGACTTCGAGACCCCGAACAGCGGGTCTAGCTGGCGCACCGTCAAGTTCGTACGCCAGTAGGCCACGACCAGCAGCACCCGGTCCTCCAGGACCAGACTCCACGGGCGTCCCCGCCGAACCATGTCGGCGCCCTCACGTCGCAGTGCGGCCACCAACTTGCCGAACCGGCGCGGGCTCAGTCCAGAGAACGGGGCTATCCAAGACGGCTCCGACGCCGTAATCACACCAGTCACACCGTGATCATCCCGCCCGTGGCCGACAGGCCCTCATGAGCCGGCACGGAGCTCGCGTCGAGGTCCGAGCGGCAGATCCGTAAGGTCATCGCATGAACTGGCCAGCCTGCGCCGGCGCGGGCTGCCGGACCCGCGGCGGGTGACCCGGCGGGCGCCATAGGTGCCGCCCGTGACGATGGCCGCCGCGGTCCGCGAGGTCCGCACCACCGGCCGGCCGACACGGAACGGTCACCATAGCCGCGGTCCGGCTGTCGATCCGTTAGCGATCCGTCGGGCAGTCCTCAGGTTGAGGGCGTGGGGTTCTGGGGTGGGTCGGCTCGCCACTCGGCTGCGATGCCTCGCATCAGCGGCGGGTACACGAGCAGGTGCCGGAACGGGGCGATCGCGGCCATGTAAGCCTTCCCGAACAGGCCGTTCGGCTTTACCAGCACGGCCATCTGGCCGCGGTAGCCGCCGACTCCGTCCGGGACCCAGCTCATGTGCATCACCCCGTGCATGGTCCGGTTGCTCATCTCCGACGCCCACTCGTTGTCCGTCAGGTAGATCGAGCGGAAAGGCAGGCGGCTGAACTCGGGTCCGAACCGACCGTCACGCAGATCGGCCGGCAGCCGGTCGCGCAGCGTCGGTACCCGGGAGCCAACTCCGGAGTCGGGGTTGTCCCAGCCGAGTAGCTTCCCGAGTTTCCAGCGGATCGCGAAGAGCGTGCGGGCGACCCAGGACGGGTTGTCCGACGTGTCGCCCACAGTTGTCTGCCGCACCAGGTGCGGGAAGTCGTCGGGGCCTCCGGGCGTCGGCAGCGCCCACACGTCATAGAGGCGGAAGTCGGGCGTGATCTCGTGGATCCGCCAGGGCCGGGAGGTGTGCGCGGTGTTCGGGAGTTTCATTTCGTGGACCTCCATCTGCAGATTTCTCGATTTTGTTGTGCGCCGCAGGTATGTGGTGGTCAGCCGACGTGGGTCTCGGCTGATCCGGTGATCGCACACTTCGGTCGCCCTATGCCGCACTGCGGCCATCGGCTCAGATCTGCCAGCCGCGCCCGATCATTCGCCTCAGCGCCGGATCCACGATCGGGCATCGGGACGGCCTGATGGCGGCCACACAGGTCCTCCCGAACCGTCCGTTCGGCCTGTGCAGCCGAGGGGCAACGCCGTGCGGAACCTAGACCTTGGCAGGTACCTCCCAAGCGGTGACGGCCAGTTCGTCACCCACGGCCAGTTCGCCGGTCTGCAGCACCGAATATTTCGCGCCGAAGGCCACACCCCCGTCTGATGCGCGCCGGTAGGAGGCGAGTGTGCGCAGAGGCTCCGGCCCGGTCCTGCTGCCGGTCGTCTGATCGACAAGGGTGACGGCACAGCGGATGGCGAGCTTGGCAAAGCCCAGTTCGGCGCCGCCGATCACGATCCGCCGGGCTTGGTCCTCCAGGTGCGGCTCATCCCATCCGTCCAACACGACATTGGGGCGGAAGCGGCTCATCGGAACTGCCGTGCCGCCCGCTGCAGCGATCCGCTCATTGAGGGCGTTGAGGGTGGCCCGGGAGATGATGTGCACAGGACTGCTGTCGGCGTAGCCGGATGTTCCCGAGGTGAGGCCATCGGCGACGCGGTCGTGTTCCGGCGGTACGCGCACCAGTCTGCTTTCCGCGTCGAGCACGTCGGTCAGCCAGCGAGCTGCCGCCTCACCCTGGTCGATCCCCCGGTACGGCGTGCCGAACAACGTCACGTCACGGCGGGTCGATGTGATGTCCACCTCAACACACAGGGCTTCAGCGCCCGCTGCTTGCAGTGTGAGCAAGCCTGCGTCCGGGCTGGGCTCAGGGCGGATCACTGCGAACCGGGGATCTCGCCACTGGCTGCGGAATACGCCTCGGCTGTCGACCACCATGAAGCTCCGGTCATGCTGGAGTCCGGCACGCGTGAGCTGAGCCTCCGCCACCGAGGTCCCAGAGCAGCCTTTGACGGGATAAGTAATCAGGTCGACTACTGCAGCCATGCGATCACACCCGGTTCTGTCCGGCCGGTCATGTGACTGCCTGGTGGGCCGAGTGGTTGTCGGGGGTATGGGGTGGTTCATCGGCGAGGTAGGGGGGTGCAGGCTCGTACTGGATGTACCGGCGGACCGCGCGGGCGTGTTCGCGTCCGTGGATCCGGCCGATCAGCCAGAGGGCCATGTCGATCCCGGCGGACACACCCTGACTGGTGACCAGGTTTCCGTCCACCACATAGCGCGCGTCGCGAACCACGGTGATGTCGCCGCGGGATTCCAGGGTGTCTTCGAGGGAATAGTGCGTGGCCACCCGTCGGCCACGGGCCGGACCGGCCTCGTGCAGGAGAAGGGCGCCGGTGCACACACTGGTGACCCAGGTGACGTTGGTGGATGTCTGGGCAATCCATTCGATCAGCACCGGGTTGCTCACCTGACGGCGGGTGCCGTTGCCGCCGGGGACCAGGAGCACGTCCAGCTGCGGATGGTCTTCGAGTGTGTGGTCGGAGAGCACCTGCATGCCCTTGTTGCAGCGCACAGGGCCGGGGTGCTCTGCTATCAGAACCGAGGTGTCGGCGTGGCCGCGCAGCATTGAGGAGGAGGTGAACACCTCCCACGGCCCGGTGAAGTCCAGTTCCTCGGCGCCTTCAAAGATCAGCAGCCCGTAAGTGGTCATGAGAATTCCCTGTTACTTCCTTGTTGAGCGGAATCGGTCCCGGTAGTCGGACGGCGCCACGCCGAGGTGGCGGTGGAACGCCCGCCGCAGCGTCTCGGCGGTGCCCAGGCCACAGCGGCGGGCGATGGCCGAGACGGGATCGGTGCCCTCGGCCAGGGCGCGCCGGGCGGCCTCGATGCGTACCCGCTCCACGTACTCGGCTGGCGGGACGCCGAGCTCGGCGGTGAATCTTCGTTGCAGGTGACGCGGGCTGAGCCCGGCTCGGGCGGCCAGGTGGCCAATGGTGTGCGGGGCACCGGGGTCGGCGTGGACCGACGACACCGCGGCCCGGATCGGGTCGGTGGAGGGCTGGGCCGACCACAGCGGGACACTGAACTGCGCCTGGTTTCCCGGTCGGCGTAGGAACAACACCAGTTCCTGGGCGATGGTGTGGGCGACTTTCGGGCCGAGGTCGTCCTCCACCAAGGCGAGCGCCAGATCCATGCCGGCGGTCACCCCGGCCGAGGTCCATACCCGTCTGTCATGGATGAAGATCGGATGGGTATCGACGTCCAACTCCGGGTGTTCGTCCGTGATTTGCCGGGCGCGGCTCCAGTGAGTGGTCACCCTGTGGTCTGTGGCCAACCCGGCTGCGGCGAGCAGAAACACGCCACTGCATACCGATGCGACCCGGCGAGTCGTGGCTCCGGCGGCGGCGATCCATCCCACCAGGGCCCGGTCCGACCGGGCCCTGTCGACCCCGCTGCCGCCCATCACCACCAGGGTGTCGATCCCGTTGGGGTCCAGATCACCGATGCCGTGGTCAGCGTGTATCCGCACGCCGCCGTCCGACCGCACCAGCCCCCTCGCAGGGCCCACGATCTCGCAGACGTATCCGGGACGGAGCCGACCCGCCTGCTGGAATACCTCGAGCGGTCCGGCGAAGTCGAGTGACTGGAACCCCTCGAAGACCACAAACACGATGCGCTGTTGATCCACCACTTCAGCCTGCGGCCCTCAGTGACGCGACGTCAACGACACCCATCCCACACTTCGCGCCATCACTTGCCGACTCGGCGCGCCAGCTGCTGTCCTGTCCCGTCTCCAAGGATCTGAGCCCCGTCCCACGTGATTCGGTCCGATGCGCCTGCAGTCTCAGGTGGACTGTTTCGACGACGTGTGTGAAGCGGGCTGCCGCTCGTTGGATGCCATCTCCCGCACCCAAGCCAGCGGATACCCACGCCGTACGCACGGCAGCCGGACGTGAAGAACGGCCAGACGTGCGGGAGCCTTTGCTGTCGCTCGATCAGCAACGTGGGCGCTGGCGCCGGTAGTACGAGACGGTGACGGCGGCGAGCAGCGGTCCCCAAAGGACCAGCGGCTGGTAGATGATCCCCACCATAAGACGTCCGGTGTCAGTCATGTCGGCATGCGGATGGGTCCACCACCAGGGCATGCTGGCCCACATCGCGGTCAGCGCCACTGCGCCGAGGGCAGCTGGCACCGTGGCGGCCAGGGGGTGTACGGGGCGGCCGCCGATCAGCGGGATCCAGCGGGGGACGTCCTCTCCCCATGGCCGTACCAGACCGATCGTCAAAAAGGCCAGCAGCTCGCAGACCACGCTCAGAGCCAGCATCCAGATCTTCGCGCCGGGCGTCTGGAACGGCACGAAGCCCGCCTCGTGATAGCCGGACGGATAGCCGAGGACCAGTGCGATGCGCCAGAGCCCGGACGGCAGCACCACCAGCGTGGTGAGGTGCGCGGCCCAGACCGCCCAGCGCGGAGGGGGAGTAGTGGGGTGCGTGGTCATGCGGCTGATCTTGGCGGATCGCTCGGCGCCTGCCATCGGCATACGGGAGGGTGGGCGATGGCCGCTTGGCGGAGCGGCGGTCAATCTCGAGGATGACGGCGAAGCCGGACCAGATCGGCTGAGACAGCCTCCGGCATCCAGACGCCCAGCGCAACGGCTCCTCCGGCAACCAGCCATACGGTGTCCATGGCTCAGCGACCGGACCTCAGGCGATCGACACAGCGTCCAAGCCCAACGCCTCCGAGTAGGAGGCCCGGGCTGCACTCATGGCCCCGCCTGCGAGGCCCCGGCGACGTCAGATGCGCGGGGGCCCTCGCTCCAGCCGTCGGACCGGTACCGACTGCGCCCTCCTGTCAAGCCTCGGCGGTAGCACTCGAAGTACGCCGCTCGGGTGAGGAGGGCGCGACCGCAGTCCGACGCGTGGCGGTACCTCGCGCACCAGTGTGGATCACATGTTGAGAGTGAATACGCTGCCGAATGTGCCGCGTTGGGCGGAACGTGCCGCCGTGGGAGCCGCGTTGAGCAATGTGCCCTCGGGGCTGTGGCGCCTGGCCATCGCGGTGGGCCTTCCGGTCGGGCTGGCCCAGTCCGAGTACGACCAGATGCACGCCCCTGGCTGGGGATCGTTCTACCTTGTCGGCCTCAGCCTGGTCTCCGAGCTCTTCGCGTTCCTCACCCTCGGGCTCGTACAGAGCTGGGGCGAGACGTGGCCGCGCTGGATCCCGTATCTGCGCGGCCGTCGGGTCCCGGTCCTCCCGGCCACCATCGCGGCGGGGCTCGGCGCGATGGCCACGACGGCCTTCGGGGCGATGTTCGTCTACACGTCGGTCAACGCGGACATGGACGCCTCCCCCTGGGGCACTTGGCTGCTCAACCTCGCCTACGCCCCACTGCTCCTGTGGGGTCCGCTGCTGGGTACGGTCGCGATGCACTACTACCGTCGCCGGACGGCCGTCTCGCCCGTACCGGTGTGAGCGTCTGAGCCACGGCGACCATTGAGCGCTTCAGTTGGCGAGTCCGCCACATGAAACGCTCAGTCTCGATCCAGTGCACCAAGTCCATTTTTTCGACCACCTCGTCGAAGACGACGTGGTCGCCGTCCAACCGGCGGGTGGCGACGGTGGTGATGAAAAACTCGCGGATGCGTAATCACCCGAACACCCAGGTCTTCTGCGGCCCTCGGTCATAGTCGAGTTCGGCTTTGATCCGATGCCCGTCCGGTGACCAGCCCGCAGTCGGCCTTTCATGGCGTTCATGGGGAGCTGATTGAGAGGGTCCTCGGTCAGGTCTTTCAGCTTGATCACGCGTGCACCACCGGCCCTCTCTTAGACGGCATGGCTATTTCTCTAGTTTCGCATTCTGTGGGCTCCGCTGTCCTGTCTATCTGCGCGGGGCGTGGAACATCGAGGCGTTCCACTCGAGGCCAAGACAGCCTGTCTGCGCATCGTGACATCCACAGCCGACACCAGTAGCGGCGGACAGCAGCAGCCTCGTCGAGCGGTCTACATCGACGGGGGAGCCCTCAGTGCCGTACAGCAGCGCAGTACCGCAACCCCAGCAACCGATCACGGACGGTGGTAACCGCTGCGGACCGCAAGGCGACCGGTCTGCCCCTCGCTGACCGATCCCCATAGATCTACGGATCAGAAGGTCACAAGAGCAGATGCACCGACACGCTACTGTGCCGGTGCATCGCTCTTGAGGGGGACTGATGACCGATCGATCTTGGGAACTCATACAGGCGAACAACCTGCTCGGAACTCTCACGCTCGACGAGATCGACCAACCTTGGTTTCGCTGCCACTTCACCGGGACGTCGGCCTGGGAAGGCGTTCGCCCCATCCTTGAGGAGTGGACCCACTCGATAGAGGCAGAGCAGCCTGACCCTCCAAGGGTTAATCGAGCCATGGGAGCGGTGGATGCTCTAGAGCTGTCATTGGTGCCTGCCGACGGCAGCGAACCGATCGACGACTTCCTCATCCACGTAAGGGGCACTCAGGCCAGCTTCCGCTACTAGTTACTCGTAGAGCTCGCGGCTGAGACCAACAGTTGATCGTGCCAGACCCGTGCCAGGTTGGACGGGGAACCACGGAGAATCACGGACGTCCAGGAGACACCCGCCAGGCCCTTGCAGGCCGTTCCCCCGCAGGTCAGATGGACGGCTGGCCCTAGATTCACTGAGCTTCCCAAGCTGATGGCTCAGGCAGTGTGCTCACGAACCGGTCGTCCTAGCTTCCCCAAGTCGGCGACACCTCGGCACCGTGGCTGAGGCCAGTGGGAGTGCAGCGAGGCGCACGCGCGCCTAGCCAGTCGGCAACCTCACCATCGTGGCTGGCTGTCGGTTGTTGAGGTACAGACGACTTGAATCCACGGCGCACCGCGCGGTCCGGCTGCGGTGACGTCCCTGCCCTGCGTGATTCTGCGAGGTGGAAGGGGAATGCAGCCCTGTGGCGGAGTAAGCCCAGGGGAGGGGTAGGCAGGTGGCGCAACAGGGTAGCGACTATCAGCGGCAGCAGCAGGCTTTACGACGTGCCCAGGAGCAACGGGCACGACAAGCGGAGCGGGAACGCAAGGCTGCTGAGACGGCCAGCAAACGGCAGGAACGCGAGCGGAAGGCCGCGTATCAGGAGCAGCAGGTGGAACAGGCGCAGGTGCGCACGATCGGGTCGAGTACGAGGTCGAGCAGCTAGGGCAGTTGCTTCGTGACGCGTTGGTTGGTGATCCGCCAACGACTTTTGAGCGCCGGCAAAGGACCCATACGCCAACAGAGTTAGACGAACGACCTTGGTCTCGTCCTGAACCTTCCCCGCGCTGGGAGGAGTTTGCACCGCCAGAACCTGGCGGTCTGGCTGCTGTCCTGGGTCTCGGCAGGAAGCGCTATGAAGCTGAGGTTGCAGCGGCGTGCGTGCGTTTCAGCGAGGCACAAGAACGCCACGGGCGATCCGAAGCGAAGCGGCTGGCAAAACTGGAGCAGAAGCGTGCCGAGCGCCACCAGGCCGAAACGCAAGCCCTCAACGAGGTGGCGATTTTCAACGGGAAGTTGGACGAGGAGCGCGAGGCGTACAGAGCCGGGGAGCCTGCGGCGGTCGAGGCTCATCTGGGGGCCGTTCTGGATGCGTCGGAGTACCCAGTGGGCTTCCCGCACGAGCATCGAATCGCCTTTCGACCTGCCACCGGTGACGTACTCATTGAGATCCACGCAAGAAGAAGCTTCCCGACGCAGTAGAGCGTCTAAGACCGGTGGGAGGTTCTCGGTTGCAGGTCATCTCGCATGACCTTTTGTAGAGTTTCCAGCTCCTGGAAGAACGGTTGTCTTACTGCTTCGTATTCCTCGGATTCCGGCCGAATAGGCTGCGCGGCGAGGAGCTCCCGAATGGAGCGGAGCTTTCGATAAACCGACAAAGCGGCTTGATATATGCGATCGGGAGAAACAATAGCCAACTCCCGAAGCACGGCTTTCGAGTCACTATTTTGAGGGTCACTGTGGAAGGCATCGTGAACCCCTTGCCGCCGGACATCATCTGACTGCTCGCGGAATGCAGCCATTATCATGCGACTATGCGTCTGCGCTAGAGATGCCAAGAAGCGCGCATATACAACGCGTTTCGTCTCATTCCAGTACCGGTCTTGTTCTCTGCGCGACCGCACGAAGTCGGCGACGAGAGTCGTCCCGACACCGAAGACCGCACCGATGGCTGCAACCGCGAGAGTCCCCAACTCCATGTATGCAGCGTACGTTTCTCGCTACTTGGGAACCAGAGGTCACGACTTCGGCCGTTCGCCCAGCTCACCGCCTGAAGGGGGCCGCAAATGATCACAGCATCCCAAGCTGATGGCCCGACAACTCAGTACGGCCGCGCAATCTCGTGCTCTCCCAACGCAGCCTCGTGCCGTGCCAGCAGAGCATCCAGGTTCGCCAGAAGAAGGTCGGCGCAGTCCCGAACTTCAGCCAAGTCGCCTCGCTCGCGTACCTCCACCACCTCGGCCACGTCGCTGCGGAGGATGTGAAGGGAGTCACCCTGCGTCAGGGCCCCGGGGAACCGTCTGCCGGGCATGCGAACCACGGCGTCGTTGCCAACAGATGTGAACAGCTCGGCCTCAATACGCACCATCAACCTGACATCACCAGCTGACATCAACGACCGTGGACGCAGGCAGCTTTGAGCGATCGCACACGCCATATCGGTTGGACCGCGAGGGCCGTATGAAAGCCGCTCGATCGAACTCCTAAAGCAGTGGTCACCTGTCCTCTGACATTCAGCTCATCCAGCCCACCCGGTTGGTTCTGCCGACCGCGGCGCAAGCGCCATGCAGAACAGTGGCCCCGTACGACGGTCCGCCGAGGAGCGGTGCTGTACGGGGCCAGGAGCCGACTAGGGCACGTCTCGTGGATCTTTGCTATGTGGCACGAGAATGGCGGGTTCAGGCCAATCGCTCAGTTTCAGGTGGGGCTGGCGGTGCGGGGCTCTGAGGCGGGCTGCCCCGGGGCCTGTCCGCGTTCCTCTCACGCCGTGCCGGCTACCGGTTCGGCGGAGGTCCAGAGGTGATCGATGGCGGTGATGCCGGGGGCGCCGAGGGCCTTGGGTGTGCTGGTGAGGGGCTGGGCGGCGTGGGTGAGGTCGAGTCCGGCGACCTGGTAGCGGCGGGTCATCTGGCGGGGGTAGAACCAGCGGACGGCGGTGATCGGGTGGGCCACGGCGGTGGCGGCGAAGTCGACTAGGACGGGATCGGCCCGGCGGTCGGCCAGGTCGTCGAGGCGGCGCTGGGTCTCGGCCATCGCCCGGTCGGCGAGGTCGGCCAGACGCTCGGCTGCCTGCTGCATCGAGATACCGTCCTCGCGGGCGAAGGTGTTGACCAGGTTGCTGTCGACGTCGTGCTCGGCGTAGCCGGAGAAGAGGTCGTTGTGCGCGGCGGCGGCCACGGCGACCAGCTTCCAGATGGTGGCCGCGGGCGGCTGGAGGATCTGCTCGACGGTCAGGGTCGGGAACGCGGCGGCGGTGAACGCCTCGATGAGGGGCAGGGCTACCGAGGTCAGCCGGTCGGAGAGGGCTTCGGTGAGCGGGGGCCGATATCCGGCGGTTTCCTGGCCGGTCAGCCGGTGCTCGATGGTGATCCATTCGAGGAACCGGGTGACCTGGAGGTGGAGTTTTTCGGCCGTGGTGAACTCGGCGAGATCGCGGTTGGCCCGCAGGAACGCCTTGGCGAGCGGGTCGGCGACGAGTTCCTCCGCACCGGGGTCGGTGACGAGTGCGACGACCTGGTCCGCGCTGGCCCTCAGCAGTTGGCCGGCCATGCCGGGCAGCCCGTGCGTGGCGGCTTCCGAGGACTGCGGCTTGTCCTCCAGGCCGGCGATGACGAAGAACGGCGCGATCGACAGGAGGGCCTCGACGTCGCCGACCGGGTGGCAGCGCACGAACAGCTCGCTCATCTCCAAGCTGTCGTAGGCGGCGGCGTACTCCGGGACGGCCCGCAGACCGTACTCGGCGAAGCGCAGATCGATTAGGTGCTTGATTTCCTCGGCGTGCCGGTGTCGCGGCGGCACCGGCGGGCAATACAGGCTGGGGATCGTGTAGGGCAGGACGGGTGAGGCGGACACAGGGTGCTCCTCCTGGTGCGGGCTCTCAGCGGTCACGGGCGGTCAGGAGCTCGGCGAGGGCCGTCAGCTCGGCGCCGGCCTGTGGCTCGGGCTGGGCCAGGTCAAGGTGCTTGAGCGCGTCGGCGGTGTACTGACGGGCCCGCTCCAGTGTGGCTTCCCGGGCGCTGGTCTTCTCGATCAGCTCGGCCGCCCGAAGACACTCCTCGCCGGTCAGGGGCTCCTGCGCCCGGTAGAGGGCGCGCAGTTCCCGGGCGGATGGGGTGTCGCCGGTCATCGCGGTGGCGACGGGCAGGGTCATCTTGCGGGCCCGCAGGTCGGAGAGGGCGGGCTTCCCGGTGACGGCCTGGTCGCCCCAGATGCCCAGGACGTCGTCCATGCGCTGGAACGCGATCCCCAGGTGGTGGCCGAACGCACGCAGGTGTCCGGCGCGCTCGGGGCCGGCGTTGTGGGCGGCGGCCCCGAGTTCGCAGGCGCAAGCCAGAAGTTCCCCTGTCTTGCCCGCGGCGACGGCCAGCACCTGGTGCTCGGTCGCGTCGGCGGTGGCCTCCAGCAGGGTGTCGAGGTACTCGCCCTCGATGAGGGCCTGCACACAGGCCAGCAGGACCGGCACGGTGCGGCTGGCCTCCGGCAGGTCGGCGAGGGTCTGTACGGCGGTGAAGAACAGGGCGTCGCCCGCGAGGATCGCGGCGGGCAGGCCCTTGGCAGCCCACAGGGCGGGGCGGCCGCGACGTTGGGGGGCGTGGTCGATGATGTCGTCGTGGAGGAGGCTGGCGTTGTGGACGAGCTCGACAGCCACAGCGGCCGGAGCGGCGGCCTCCGCGCGCCCGCCCACGGCCTGGCACGCCAGCAAAGTCAGGGCCGGGCGGACCGACTTGTGCGCGGGCGCGGTCTCCAGGGCGGCACCGTCATCGTTCCACCACCCGAAATGAAGGCCAGCGACATGCCGGATCTCCGGCGGCAGGCCGGAGACCCGCGAACGGATGAGCGGGCCGACCGTGACGGCCGCCTGCGCCAGGACCGCCGCACTGTCGCGTGGCGAGACAGCCACTCCGGCCCCCTTCCGCGGTAATGACCGCATCCGGACCAGCATGATGCGAGCCCAGCCCGCGAGACAGGGCACGCAGACCGGCGCACGAGGCACGGCTTGGCTCGACTCGCGCTCCAGCTCCACCAGACGGCACACGTTGCTTCCATACAGTCAGCATTGTCAGTAAACCTGTCGCCATGCCCATTTTCATGAGTGCGAGGCAGGCTCGGACACTGCCTGTGAACTGTCCAGCGGTGCCTAACCAAGCTCGACGGCGTCCGCGACGAATTCGGGAACGACTGGAACAAGAACCTGTCCAGAACGGCATCGCCATCCCCTTATCGATCCACTTCAAGGAACCGGTCAAGGTACGTCGCGTCATCGTCTGCATGACCAAGCCGAGCTGGGGCCACCTCCAGCCGCTGTCCCGTCTGTCGTTTGACCTGCCTGATCGTCACCGGGCCGCTGGAGTTCAGCTTTAACCTTCCGCAGCGCACGGTGGGCCGCCACGTCCTGCTGGTTGAGATCGACCTTCCCGACACCGCCGACGTCATCTACCAAAGTATCGACATCAACTACACGAACTGAGCACTCGTACGCCGCTGAGCGACGCCACGGTCGCCGTTCCTACTGGGCATCACACCGTCGTTGTCCGGCCATGGAACGGCACCGCGAGCTGACCGGCCGGCTGTGGGAGCAGATCAAGGGTCTGCTCCCAGACCATCCCGTTCGGGGCGGCCGGTGGCGTGACCACCGCAGGGTCATCGAGTCCGTGGCCTGGAAGTACCGCACCGGCGCTCCCTGGCAAGACCTGCCCCAGGACTTCGGCCCCTGGCAGACCGCGTACAACCGCTTCCGCCGCTGGGCGAACGACGGAACCTGGACACGGCTCCTGACCCACCTCCACACCCAGGCCGACGCCACACGTGACATCGACTGGCTGGTCAGCATCGACTCCACTGTCGTCCGCGCCCACCAGCACGCCACCGGCGCCCGTCCCCCGTCAGGACCGTCGACAGAGCCATCCGACCACGCCCTGGGGCGCTCTCGCGGAGGACTCACCACGAAGATCCACCTCGCAGCAGACGGACGCTGCCGCCCCCTGGCCCTTCTGGTCTCGGCAGGGCACCGGCACGACTCGTCGTACTTCGAGGCCGTCATGAACCGCATCCGCGTCCCCCGCACTGGCCCCGGACGGCCACGCAGCCGCCCCGTGCAAGTCAGCGCCGCCCCCGCCTACTCCTCTCGCGCCATCCGCACCTACCTCCGACAGCGCGGAATCAAGGCAGTCATCCCCGAGCCGGCCAACCAGATCGCCAACCGGAAACGCCGCGGCACTCGAGGGGGACGCCCGCCAGCCTTCGACCCCGGCACCTACAAGATCCGGAACACGGTCGAGCGATGTATCGGAAGGCTCAAGCAGTGGCGCGGCATCGCTATGCGTACCGACAAACTGGCCATCCACTACGAGGCTGCCGTCCACATCGCCGCCGTCTTCATATGGGCTGCGGCTTGATCCGCGGGACAGAACCTAATGCAGTCGCATCCCAACTGGCCTGTGGCAGTTGATAGTTACAGCGACAAGTGGCCGAAGTTGAGGGGCGTGTGGCGCGACTACCGTACTCAGCTTGATTGTCACGTCGTCGAGGCTGATCTTCCGCAAGGTATAGAACCTGGCACGGGTGGGTCAGCCACGTCGGTCCGACGGATAGATGCCCGAGCAGCGGATGTCCCGGAAGGACGGTCACAGCCGACCGGGTACTCGTCGGAGACGGCTTCTGCCTGAACCTGACGGCCGACGCCGTGAGCGCGTTTCGCGCGCGGGAGGGATGATGGGATGCCCGCCTGGCCTGTCCTGTTCAGCGCTGCCTCACCACCCGAGCCCTCGCGCCCAGACGAGCACGGCACCCGAGCGCCGAAGGGCGCTTAGGGCGAGCCCTGTGGCCAGCGGCCCAGCCAGCGCATCAGGCGCAATTGCGCCAGGTTCCTCATCCCCTGCTCCCGAAGGCAATCGTGGTGCTTGAGTGTCCTCTGAGACTTAAGGAGCCGCCGTGGCGAAGCGACGGGAAACCATTTCGTCTCCTCAGCCAGGTCCGAAACCATCAGGAGTAGATGATGAGATTTCCCAGATTTGCAGCCTACTCTGCAACGGCTGTTCTGGCGGCCGGACTGCTCACATTAGGCGGTTCGGCCACAGCGTCGGCTGACGAAGAGGCCGTCAGCATGAAGTGCAAGACGGATATGTTTTGCCTGTACTACCAGAGTGCCTATAAGGGCGGCATAGCCGACTATGCCGGGGGCATTATGCAGTACACGAGCGCCATCAAGTTCTCGGGCAGCGGTGGCCAGGTCAACAACAATAGCGCCGCGGTGAAGCTCAGGGACAAGAGCTACCACGTGCACGCCTGCCAGTACTACAACTACGACGGGTGGTGCTTCAAGGTCTGGAAGTACGGAACGGAGGGAGAGGGCGGGCCGATCGGCTACAGCGACTGGCCGGAACTTCCTGCCAGCCGGAAGAATGCCTTCAGCTCTCACAACTTTTACCGGTAGAGAATCATCCTTCTCCACCAAGGCGTGCCCTAATTGACAGGGCACGCCATTTGGCGTTGATGCTGATAGGGGATAAATATGGGGCGACGTTTCATGGGATGGCTGTTAGCTGCGGCTTTCGTCCTCCCGTCGGTTTCCGCATGTGATGCACGACCCGAAGAGCCAAAGCAAGCTTCCGGCGCTTCCGCAGAGGACGTGAGGGACGCGTGGTCGAGAGTTCAAGGCACGCTGCAGTCGGGTTGCAACGCAAAGGATTGCGGCGACTACCTCGAGAGTGTCGCGGGGGAGATCGGCCGGCTGGAAGATGCGATGCGAGGATCTCCCGATCCGGGCCACTTCGATTCTCCCGTGCGTAGGATCGATGCCATGCAGGAGAAGGTTCGTGAACGTGACGACATAAATCGCTCGCGCGAAACCATTATCACAACCCGTCAATATCTGGTCGACTGGTTCAGCCGGAACCCGGAGACCTCACCGTGAGCCCGCAGTCGCGTCAAGGCGGGAGGATGAAGGAAGCGATGAACATCAAGAGGACCTCATTTCTGTCAGTGGCTGGCGCTCTCCTGCTGGCAGGTTGTGCACAGGACTCTGATTCATCCAGCGGGCGGGAGCCAGACGCTGACATCGCGCGCAGGACGGATGCGCGCGGTCTGGCCTTCCCGCTCGATGGGTACAGGAACTCGACTGACGAAGAAAGGGCTCTGGATCAGGCCATCGACATGCTCAGTGCCAACTGTATGCGCAAGTATGGGCTCGAGTACGACGTCGCCTCAGGATCCAACCCGGAAGGCATTCCGGAGAGACGGCCCTACGGCGTGACCGATGAGGGAGATGCCCGCCAGTACGGATACAGGCATCCGGGAGCTGCGAAGCCCCAGCCTAAATCGGAGGTCCCCACCACGAAGGAAGAAGACGAAGTGCTCCTCGGGCAGGTGAAGGAGCACGAGGGAATTCCTGTGCCTCGCGGCGGATGCCTCAGGAAGTCGAGCAGGAAGATCCTCGCTAATGGCCCTAAGGGCGTGGATATGAGGCTGGCGGACAACCTGATACTCGAAGCCAGCGACCAGGCGCGCAATGACAGCAGAGTGCGATCCGTATTCCGGAAGTGGAGCTCCTGCATGAAGGATAAGGGGTTCTCGTACGAAACCCCAGTCAACGTGATGGACGGTAGGGGTGAAGGAGACTCGGAAGTCGTATCGACCCGAGAGAAGAACCTCGCTGTAGCCGATGTCAAATGCAAGAAGAAGGGCAATGTCGTCGGGGTGTGGTCCTCGGTGGAGATCGCATACCAGCGGAAAGAGGTCGAGGAAAACGCTACAGCGCTAAGCGAAGTAAAGGCCAAGCTGAAGAAGCAAGTCTCTGCGGCGAATCGCGTTCTGTCAGGACAGGTCGATAACTAGCATTCTGCGGTGCATGCGTGAAAGGGAGGGGCATGGGTGAGGGGGACCGGAAAATGAAGAGACCGCAACGCTTCGGAATAGCCGTCGCTGCCGGATCCGTACTAATCGCTGCCGTCGGGCTGAGCGCCGGGTCATTCATAAAGTCACCGCAGCAGGTCGCAGCCGAGAAGGAACCACCGCCAGCAGATGTACTGACCGCGAAGGTAGAGAAGCGAGTTCTCAGGGATTCCCTCAACACCCGAGGGAAGGTTTCGGCCGGACGCATCATTGAAGTTGCCGCCGGCGCCACTGGACCCGACGCTCTGAAACCCATCGTCACCAAGGTCCGTGTCACACCACAGAGCCCCATCAAGGCAGGCGCAATGCTCCTTGAAATATCGGGACGACCTGTCTTCGCCCTGGAGGGCCCCATACCCGCCTACCGTGACCTCAAGCCGGGAACGCACGGCGATGACGTCCGCCAACTGCAGCGGGCACTGCAGCGCCTGGGGCACGGCGTGGCCGGGGACCGCAGCGGCCTGTACGGCCCCGGAACCAAGGCGGCCGTGGCGTCCCTCTACGCACGGATGGGATACAGCCCACCGCTGGCAGCGAAGGACGTCGAAGGTGACGCCGCAGGCGCCGTGGAGGATGCGCGTCACGACCTTGGCAGGGAGCTCAAGAAGGACCCGTCGGGCAGATCGCCCAGCGTCGGTGAGACCAGAGGCGCGCTGGCGGAGGCAGAAGCATCCCTGGCCAAGGCACAGGCCGGATCGGGCCCCATGGTCCCGGCAAGCGAGGTGGTCTTTCTCCCCCGCTTCCCTGCAAGAGTCAGCCAGCTTCAGGCCCGTGTCGGCGAGGAAGCCGACAAGAAGCTGATGAGCGTGTCCAGCGGTGCGCTCGTCATCAAAGGCGAACTCGCTCAACGCGAGGAGAGGCTCGTCAGGCGAGGGCAGCGGGTCCAGGTCACCTCTGAGACATCCGGACTCAGCGTCACCGGAAGGATCGAAACCATCACCAAGCCCCTGCCCAATGCAGAGGCCAGCCATGAAGACGAGGCGTCCGAGGAAGGCTCGACAATGGTGGTCAAGCCCGACTCACCGCTGCCTGCGGCGTCGATCGGACAGGACGTCCGCCTGTCGATCCAGTCAGCCGCATCTGACGGCAAGGTCCTCGCCGTGCCCACCTCAGCAGTCTCGACCAGAGCGGATTCCCAGACGACCGTCACCGTCGTCACCGGCGATGACAGACGCCAAGTCGTCGTACGCACCGGGGCGGTGGGAGACGGCTACGCAGAAATCACCTCAGTACGAGGCCCGTTATCTGAAGGTGACAAGGTCATCGTCGGGATGGCGCGCGCAGGCCACGCCTCATGAGGCCCGTCATCGACTTCCGGCAGGTCGCGCTCACCTACCCCGGCACCCCCGCGGTTGAGGCCCTCAAGCCGTGCGACCTGCAGATAGCCCCAGGCGAGTACGTCACCGTCGTCGGCCCCTCCGGTTCGGGGAAGTCCTCCTTCCTCAACGTCGCAGGACTGCTGCACAACCCCACCAGCGGCGACTACCTCCTGGAGGGCACCAACGTCGCATCCCTCAAGGAACACGAGCGAGCGCGCCTACGCGGAGAACAGATCGGCTTCGTCTTCCAGGCCTTCCACCTGCTCCCTCACCGCACCGTCACGGAGAACGTCGAACTCTCCATGCTGTATCAGCGAGTGCCGCGCCACGAGCGAACACGGCGGGCACGCGAGGAACTGATCAAGGTCGGCCTCGGACATCGTTTGCAGGCAACACCCACCACGCTGTCCGGGGGAGAGCAGCAACGCGCGGCCATCGCTCGTGCGCTCGCCGGCCGCCCGGCTCTGTTGCTGTGTGACGAGCCGACAGGAAACCTGGACAGCGTCACCGCACACCAGATTCTCGACACCCTCAGCGAACTGCACACCGCCGGGATGACGATGGTGGTCATCACGCACTCTGACGAGGTCGCGCAGCGGGGTCAGCGCACCATCAGCATCAGAGACGGGGTCCTGACTGAGCGGGCAATGCAAGGATGAAGCCGCAGCCCCACAGACAACGAAGGACCGGCACCCCGCGCCTGGCGTTCCGCGACCTGGCCACGGAAGCCCTGGCTGGGCTCGTCCAGCGCCCTCTCCGCTCCGGGCTGACGGCGCTGGGTACCGTCCTTGGAGTGGCCACCTTCGTGGCGATCCTTGGACTGACCGCCACCGCGTCGTCACAGATCGACACGCGTTTCAATGCCATGTCGGCCACCGAAGTATCCGTAGCCGACGCCACAGATACGGACCAGGGTGAACGTGTCCCCTTCCCTGAAGACGCCGATCAGCGGATCCAGAGACTGAACGGCGTGCAGGGCGCCGGCGTCTACTGGAACGTCTCGGGACAGAGCGGAAACCTGACGGTTCAGACCACACTGCTAGACGACACAGGCACACAGTCACCCAACATCGTCGCCGCCTCGCCAGGCCTGTTGCAGGCCGTCGAACCAACCGTCCACGAAGGACGCACCTTCGAAGCATTCCACGCCCGCAAGGAAGACCGCGTTGCCGTCATCGGGACAGGCCTCGCTGAAAGCCTGGGCATCGGCACGCTCAACACACAGCCCGCCATCCTCATCGATGACAAACCCTTCTCGGTCATCGGCATCATCTCCGACGTCCAGCGCAAGCCAGATCTCCTCATGGCCGTAGTCGTCCCCAACACCACCGCCCACAAGCTGTGGGGAGCACCCCACGACAAGAGCACCAGGATGCTCATCTCAACCGACATGGGCGCAGCGCAGCAGATCGCAGATGAAGCACCCCTGGCACTCGACCCCGCCCACGCCAACTGGTTCAAATCGGTTCCGCCGCCCAACCCCAAAACTCTCCGGGCCTCCGTCACCTCAGACCTGAACCAGCTGTTCCTGCTCCTGGCGGCCATCTGCCTCACCGTGGGAACCATTGGCATCGCCAACATCACCCTGGTCGCCGTGCTCGAGCGCTCCAACGAGATCGGACTGCGCAGAGCGCTGGGCGCTCGAGCCCGCCACATCGCTGCACAGTTCCTCGCCGAATCAGGCATCCTCGGCGCCCTCGGCGGCCTGGTGGGCAGCAGTCTGGGGATCGGCACCGTTGTGGCCGTCGCCGTCGCGCGGGACTGGACGCCAGTCCTGCACCCCGAGACCGTTGCGGTCGCACCAGTGATCGGCCTGGCCACAGGAGTCCTGGCCGGCTTGTACCCCGCATGGCGAGCAAGCCGCATCCAGCCCGTAGAGGCACTCCGACGCTGACGTACAGGTGAAAGCGGCATTGCCGAGCGCTTGGCCTACGGTGGTGGGCGCAGGGCCGGCTGCCTCGACGTGTGGGTGGTCCGGGGGCCGATCGCGGCCGATGAGCCGGGGTTGGAGGCTCGGAAGGACGACCTGCCACGTACGCGTGACGGGCCCTCGGGCCCCGGGGCCGCAGCACGGGCCGTTGCCCTACTGGTCAGTGGCACTCGTCAACAGCCGTTTCGCGCTGGAAGGTGATCTTGTGGCGGTCGAGCAGGGTATGAAGGCAGCATCAGCGATCTATGTCTGCGTATCCAGTTGTTCTGGAGCGTCCGTCCTCATCCTCTTTCGCCGCCGTCTCGTTCGCCTCTCCTCGAGGGCACCGCTGTTCTCCAGCGAGATGCGGGCCAGCGCGCTGGCGAGGGTCGCTATGTGGAAGGGGTAGCCAGCGGGCCACCACCACCACAGAACGACGGCTGCCACGATGGCCAGTATGCCCACGAGGATCCCGAGCCTTCTGTGACCAGGAAACATGATCCACGGCATCACAGGTATCAAGAGGATCACGAAGATCCCGGCAAGCCAGAGATAGAGCACTCTCGGAACACAACCTTTCTGCGGGGCTGTTGGAACTGCGTCGGCCAGCCGCTCGGCTGGCCGACGCAGCCAGGCTTGTCAGTGGCTGTACTCCGGGTCAGGGCTCTTACCCGGTGCCGCGCAGAAGTGGCCGTCTGAGGGATTGGTGCCCGTGTCGGAAGCGACCGAAATGTTCCACGGGTTGCCGGCACTTCCGCCGTCGGACGTGCAGCCGTTGTAGGGATGATCGCTGCCGGGCGGCAGCAGGCTGATACCGCTGAAGTTCTCGAAGTTGCCGTAGGAGACCGGATCCTTTGACCCTGACAGTTTACCGTCGAGTCCCATGGCTTTGTTGTTGTGGTACAGATACTGGTTCGGCATGTAGCTGGACCGGAGAAGGGCCATCTTCCCGCCCTTGCCATCGCCGATCTTCTGGATCGTTCCGTCGGTGCAGGCCTTGAAGTTCAGCTCCTGCCAGATAGGGGGTGATGCCTTGAAGATCGACCCTGTACCAGTGGCGACACCGGGGTTGAAGAACATGTTTCGAATCTCGTAGGCGACCTGCTTGACGCTGCCGGGGGCGGGCATGTTGGACACCTGGTCGGTCCATCGCTTGACCTCGTCTGTCACACCCTTGTCGGCGAGTGCAGGACGGTATCCGATAGAGCCCCCGGCCGCGGTCATCACGGCAACGCACGTGCCGCTTCCATCCGAGACAGGATTGTCGTCCACATCGACGACAACCGGCTTGACGCCCAGCGCCGCGTAGGCGCGCCCTGGCAGGATTCCGGTGGTGTTGGTGTCGGTCGTGGTGGTCTTCCCGTTGTGCTCGTTCAAGTCCTTCGCCGAGTAGTTCAGGTTCGGCGGGCTGATGCCGTAGTCGGCTTCGATGGATTTGAACGTATCCATGACGAAGTTAGGAAGGTGGGTATCGGCGGTCCGGTCGTCGTACTGAACGCCCTCGCTTCCTTCGACCACCTTTCCGTCCGCCTTGATGTACGACACCTTCGCCTTGATCCGTTGCTTGTACGAACTGTCATCGGTGTCGAACTTGGTTGGGCGGTCGTCGCTGCTCGGACGGTCCTGGTACGAGTTGGAATAGTGCATCCACGCGGGAATACTCTTTCCGTCCGGGTGATCAGTGGTGCTGGTGCCCGACTCCTTGACCCACGTGTTCCACCGGCCCATCGTGGCCTTGGTTTCTGGCTTTACACACCCAGGCCCGGGCTGGTCGATGCACGTGACCTCTGCGAGTACGTCACCGGAGTGCTTCATCGCCCAGTCATGCAAAACCTGCCGGCTCTTCAACGGCGTATCGAATACCTGACTCTCCTTTCGGACGTCGATATTCTGATCCTCGTCGAAGTAGGCGACAGCATCGACAGTGTCCTCAACGTACTGGCCGTCGATGGGCGCGACGGCGACAGCGTCGAAGGCGACGTCCTCATCTCCCGTGCCATCCCTGGTCGTTGTCGACAGACGGATCGCGGGAGCGCCGTCGAACATGTACCCGCCGATCGATACCCAGCGGTTCTTGTCCCCTCGCTGATCCAGCACCCGCGTGCGCGTTCCGTGGGCCGTTTCGATCTCATACTTTGCGTACCGAGTCTGTGCTCCGTGGTCGGGCAAATGCACGAGGACCTTCGCGGGCCCGTTCACGGCCTTGCCCAGTTTCCACTGGGCGGTGGCCTGGAGCCGCTGGCCCTTGGCGTCGTTCTGCCGGGTGTGCCCGAAGTAGAAGTGGCCGCCAAATCCGGCGCCCAGCTGGTGCAGATCGACCTTGGAAGGCCATACCTCCCCGATGGCGCCCCCTGGTTCCACGCCGGCCTCAGCCTCGCCGAAGTCCATGGAGAAGCTGCCCTGATTGGTCCATCCACCATTGACACAGCTGGGCCGCACAGACGGAGTGCCCGCGGGCACATCATCGATGATCATTGCGTTGGACGGGAGACCAGCAGTCGTGCAGTTCGGCGGGTACGCGGTGCCGTCGGCTTCCTCGGGATAGGTGTCGTTGAACCGCATGAACTCGTTGCCACAGTAGGTCTTGCAGTCCTCCTTCCACTGCGCCGACTGATGCCACCAGCACTTGAACTTGTCCCCGCCAGTGGTCAGCAGGCAGGGCCCACTGCCTGTCTCGTTCTCGGCTCCGTCGCCGATCTTTGAGGGATCGCAGTTGTTGTACGGTCCGCAGAAGAGGTCCTCCGGCGGCTTCACCTTGGCCCGGTGGTACTTGGCGCTCCCCTTGACGGTCGCGTCGCCTTCTGAACCGTTCCACCAGGCAGCGCGAAAGGCAGGCACGAGCTTGCCGGGAGACTCAAGGAACGACGGCGGATGCGCGGCGAAGCCAAGGACCTTCTCCGGGTAGGGCCAGTCCTGGGGGTGAGCGGCCGCAGAGGCCTCCTCATTGCCCAGACGGTCCTCCATGAACGGGGTGCGCCCGGCATCCCATTCAGGGTTCGCGGGGTTGTTGGTCCAGCCCAGCCCCCAGGGAGCGTTGCCGTCAGTGTTCGCATGGAATCCGGAGTTGTAGGCCCACAGGGCGAAGAACCAGTTCTCCAACTGCTTGGGATTGCCGTCATGTACCGCGATGCCGGCCTTCTGTGTCGTGTTCCACTTGTCCACCAGGATCTGCAGCCCGGCCGCGATGTTGGCGGTGTAGTCCAGGGCCACGGCGCGCTGCTTCTGGTAGTCCCAGGCAGCTCCGCCGTGGCCGTCTTCCCGCCCGGCGAGCCTCATGTGGTCGGTGACCTGGGTGATGCCGTAGCCGCAGTCGGCTTCGATGAAATTGACGTCCCAGTCGTTGGCACTGTCGCCGTCGTAGAGGTCGATGCCGTAGTAGTTGCCGATCAGCGGGTTCCCGGTGACACCAGGCACAGAACTGCGGGCGGCCTGCCACATGTTCGACTCTTGAGTCGCTACGCCGAGCAGGATCTGGGCCGGAACCCGGCCGCCGCCCTCCAGGGCGGGGTTGGGGAAGAGGGATTGCGGTTGATATGCAGGCATCCCCAGGCTCTTCCAGTTCGCGGGACGCGCAACGTGCTTGTTCAACGTGCCGTTGACGGCCTGGTCGACCGCCCACTCCACCTGGCGTGGCTTGGGCTGCATGGCTTGGTTGCGCGGATCGTTGCGCGGGACCGAACACGCCCGGTTCGACTCCACGATCTCCGTGCGGCCTCCTGCCCCTGACTGCTGCGGTCCCTTGGCCTTGCCCCCACGGCCCTTGCTGCTCTTGCCCCCTGAGAGAGCGGGGGAGGGGGTAGTCCGGCTCTGTGCCCACTGCGAAGCCTTCGCGGCCAGCGGCCGCACCGTGAAGTCCGCCTCCTTGTCGGTGGCCGGAAGGGTCGCGGCGATGTTCACCGGACGTGCATCGGACGCCTTCTTCGGGTGGAGCGCGGCAGGCGAGCCCTTGCCGTCCGCCCACTGTGTGCTCTGGACCACGAGTCCGGCGCATGTGGAGACGGTGGCGTCCTTGTCGGACCCGGGCAGGCGATGCACATGATCCGGCAGGCTGGCCGACTGCTTCACCGCACCGGTCAGGTAGACGTTCGCCCCTGCGCGGGTCACGCCGGTCTCGGTGACAGGACCACTTCCGAGAACCGTCGTCCTTCTGCCGCCGCTGTAGTGCTTGATGTGGGCTGCGGTTGCCGTGCTCTTCCGACGGATCTGCCGGTCGAGGAATACGATCCCGTCACCGGCATCCGGAGTAAGGCGGTAGGGGACCGCTTTCGTCTTGGTCAGAGTCTTCTTGCGGCCCTTGGCGTCGATACTCACGACGCGGGCCCCGGCGGCCGCGGCGATACCGTCCTGTGTCGGAATGGCTGAGGTGACCTGGCCCTGCGTCACAACGGTCCGGTGGACCTTGCCCGTCGCGGCGTTCACGGTGACGAGGCGGGTGGCTGCCTTGTCCTCACCTGGTGACTGCGTCAGCACGGCTGACTCCCCGGTGCCGCACCCTGGGTTGTAGTACGACAGCGAGGCGGTCAGGTCGAGCTTGTTCACTCGGCCTGTCTCTAGGTCGACCACCGCGGTGAAGCCGCCGCGGGCCATGAGCTTCGCCTTGTTCGTGAACGTGCGTGGCGCATATACGACAACGGCGTGTTTGCCAGACCCGGTCACGCACGCATTGCCGATCCAGGCATCTGCGTCGAAGCCGGGCTCGGACAATGAGGCAGCGGTTCTCCAGGCGTAGCCGTCCTTCTCACGAGCGGTCAGGAGATGAAATCCCTGACCATCGCTGATGGTGGTCCAAGCCAGGTCGCCGGACTTCTTCCAGTCTCTGCCCAGCAACTCGGCGCGTTGTCCCGATGGGACGGCGCTGGGGTCAGGACTGCCTGCTGTACGTTTCACGGTCGCTGCTGGCGGGTTCTCATCACCCAGGGCAGGTGTCTGTACCAGCCCAACAAGTACTGCACCTGCGGCTAATGCAGCCACCGGGAATCTGGATCTCCTGCGGAATCTCAACGAATACCCTCATCGAGAGAAGACGGAACCGCACCCTGATGGGCACGGCAAACCGCCCGCCGGCGAGGGAAGTCAGCTCGCAAGCGGGCGAGCCAGGGGATGTACTGACGGCGCGGCGGTGCGTCAGGAATTGGTCCATCCGCAAAGCAGCGGCCATCGTCGAGTCACGGCACCACGGGATTCAGACGCCCATCTGTTGGTCAAGGCGGCGCTGGACCGCTACAGGTGCGCGGTGTCGATAGGCAACGCTGGCAGGCTCCGCTAGCCGTGGTGCTAAGGCCCGCTGGCCGACTCCGGTAGCAGACCCAAGCGCTGCGCCTGAGCTCCGAGGGCGACCCGGCCCCTCGCCTCCAGACTCGACATGAGGTCTTGGACTTTGCGTTGAACCGTGCGGTGGCCTATCCCCAACTGTCTCGCCACCGCCGCGTCGTCCAACCCCTTGTAAAGAAGAGCAAGAATCTGCAAGCCAGTAGCATCAATAGCCGGAACTGTGGTCACTACCCCCACCCCCCAGTGGTCACTGCTAACTTGTTAGCACTCGTAATCATAGGCAACGCCGATGCTCCTCGACAGGCGCAGAAGCCTCACTAAGTACCGTTAAGCGGTGCATCCGGGGTGGCGTAATTGCGCCACGAGGCATGCGAAACCGAATCGCCAGGGACGGTTTAGAGCCAATGCCGTTGCGTTACGGTCAATCTTGGTTTCGGCCACCTGCCCAGCGCGGGGTGCTGACACTCGCGGTGTCTTCTGCGTCGGCCGAGACGGCCCTCGACCGACCGATCCCGCTCGGCACCAGAGCGGCATGCCAAGATCGCGGCTAACGCAACGGCATTGGAGCTAGGTGTCAGCAGCCTTTCGATACTCTTCACGCGGGAAAGGACGTGGCAATGGCATTGGTGAAGAAGGGGTCCCGAAACATAGCGGTCGACGGCGTCCCCTACCGCTGGACACTCCGCCGCAAGCCGACCTACAGCCAGGCCCTGGTTTGGTCCCCACTCACCTATGCGGTCGAGCTCGCCGACTCACCGGGCAGCACCCTGGTGGTCACGACCAACCAGCCGCATCCGAGCAACTGGGTAATTGAGCCGGTAAGCGCGGTCGCCCCCTACGCAGTCGCTGACGCCGTCCGCACCGCACTCATCAACGGATGGATCCCCGAGAAGCCCGGATCTCCCTTTCAGCTGGACCAGTCGGACGGGTTCGTCTCTCCCCACTGACCACCCGCATGTCGAAGGACTCACCGCACTGAGATCGGTGCGTCCTTCGGCTTCCCGCTCCCCACATTCCCCAGTTGCTTCACTCCGTGAACCAACTGGGGCGAAGAGCAGCACTGGGGAAAATTTGGGGTGTGACCGCGCTTCCGTGACGACTACGGCTGGCGGTGGACTGCTGGATCGTTCCTCCTGGGCACGTCCAGTTCATGGCGGTAGATGCCTTTGAGGATGTGCTGCTTCCGGGGTTGGCGGTTCGGATTCGGCAGCTGTGCGTAGTGGGGACGGTGCTCATGGTGGACGCGGTCGGCTGCGGTCGACCGGGCCGGTGTCCGGACTGCGGCGTTCGTGCCGCACGGGTTCACAGCCGCTACTGACGCCACCTCTCGGACCGGCCGGCGGGCGGTCGGCAGATGGTGATCCGGCTTCTCGTGCGACGGTTCCGCTGCGACCAGCCGCTTTGCCCGAGGCGGACGTTCGTAGAGCAGGTCTGGGGACTGAGTGAGCGCCGCAGGCGCTCGACACTCCCCATGCGTATCTGCTGCGGGCCATCGGATGGTGTCCCGCCGAGTGGTGTAGCCGGTCAGGTGCTTGGAACGCGCGGGTGTCTGCTCGGGGCGTGCACCCTCTGTTGGTGATTGCTCCCTGAACACAGGCAGGCCATCGCGTAAGTCTCCCTGGTGAACGGCCAGTTCAACCGAGGAGGACGCGATGGCCTTGTCCCAGTCTGACCTGATGCGGCTGCTGGAGTCGATACGTAGGTCCGACGGGGTTGAGGCGATCCGGGTGCTGTGCGAGCGCATTCTGCAAGAACTCATCGAGGCCGAGGCAACCGAGGCGATCGGTGCCGCCCCGCGTGAGCACTCGAGCGAGCGCACCACCTGGCGCAACGGGCATCGCGAACCTGTTCGCCGTGGTCATGGAGGCATACGTCCACGGCGTGTCCACCCGGTCGGTCGATGACCTGGTCAAAGCCCTGGGCGCCGACTCCGGGATCTCGAAGTCAATGCCCTGCCCTACTTCGGCAGCACTTGAAGCACTGTCAGTCGTGGTCCGTCAAGAGTCCAAGTCCGGCCTCGCATTCGTCCATGGCGTCGGGCGACGGGGACATCTATTAGTTCGATGACGAGACCGTGCCACGTCCGTTCCGGCAGCGCGAAGAGACCTCATGTCACCTCGCCCCCACCACGTACGGAGGTGACCGCCAAAGGCACTCGCACCGCTTTGACCACCGCCACCGCAACCACAGGTGGATGTGGCTCCTCCCCCACTCAAAGGAGCAACAGGACATGTCACTAGTCACGACACTGCGCCGCAGTGCCCTGCCCAGCAGCATGGTGGCAGGGCTGCTGCTGGCCCTCTCCCCCACTCCGGCCAGCGCCGCCGTCGGCGGCGGCAACATCCTGGTCAACTGGTCGATCCCCGGCACCCCGTCGGAAGGTCTGACCAACATCACCTTCCCCATCACCGTGAACCCGGCCACGGCCCACAAGGCCGGGACCTACTTCGCCCAGCAGTACAACTTCGCCAACGCCATGGGCTACACCGGCCTCCAGCCACGCGAGAACAACGGCGGCACCGAGCGCCTGTCCGCCCGCTTCTCCACCTTCACCGGCGGCGCGACCACCTCCGACCCGCTCTGCCACGAGGGCGCGGACGGCGGCCCCGGAGTCACCTGTGCGGTGGACTTCGACGGCGTATACGGCCATCGCTACGACATCAAGGTCGAACGGACGGGCACCGACACCTGGAAGGGGGCGGCGACCGACGCCGTCACCGGCAAGTCCACCCATCTCGGTACCTGGACTCTTCCCGCGGGAAGCGGCAACCTCCAGGGTTCGCAGGCCGGGTTCGTGGAGTACTACGCCGGGATCCCCAGCTGCGCCGAGATGCCCCGAACCGACGGTGTTTTCGGCGGTCCCACCTCCACCGACGCGGGCGGCCTGAGCGGTACGACCAGGGCCAGCCACGAGTACAGCGACTGCGTCGGCGAGTCCAACTACCAGGCCGAGAACGACGGATCGGGAACGCACGTCACCCGCGGCTTCATCTCCTGAGAAAATTGGTACCAGCCGCACAGTTCGGCAGGCTCGCCTTCCCCGGCGGCACGGAGCCCTAGACAGTGGGCCGCGGGCCGATACCGGGCCAGGCCCCTTCGGCCGACCGAGCGGTGTTGCCCTCCGCCTCTCGGAACAGGTCATTTGCCTCCGAGCGTTCGCGGCAGCGCGGCTGTTGGGCGCGCTCGGCGGCAAGTTTCCAGTCACCGTAAAATGGACGCTCAGGTCGGCGACTGGGCCGCAGCAAACGAGGTCGAGGCGCCCATACCCCGGCTAACAGTTCCTGGCTGAACCGCATCGAGCCCAGTTCGCGCCCTGCGCTACTTCACCCTCGACGGCACCGGCTACGCCAACCACCAAAAGGGCGGCGCAGCGTGATCCTCTGCTACATCACCTGGCGGAACAGGCACATGCCCACGAGTAGCAACGTCAGGCCGAATCTGAGGTGGGTGTAGTTCCTTTCGAGGGATAACTGAGCTGGGAAGACGCTGATTGGGGCGCCTACTGGGTCTGATACGCGGCCCTTGAACATCAACGTCTCTACCCCAGCACCGACCAGCAGAACTACAACCTCACTGCTTGATCCCGGCCGTCACTTCAGAAGATCCGCAGCCAAACTCTTTCGCCCTGTAACCCGGACGGGTCCGACGCCGTTGTCGGTTCATCGGACGGTAGTCCACCGGGTAGACGAATCGGACGGGGGCGGAGCATGGAGCGCGCAGACGGCGATGACACACGGGCGGAGCGGACCACGCGGAACGACGTTTCTGGCGAGGTGGCGGGGTCGGTTATTCAGGCGGGGAACATCGACCATGTCCATGTGACGTTCACCGAGCCCTCCTCGCAAGCCGGTTCCGGGCCAGAGGAACTCACCGAGGGCTGGGGACGTCCGGCGGGGACGCTTCGGTGGCGCCGAGGGCGGAGTGCGCACGAGGCAATCACCGGCGTGGGCGAGGAGAAGCCGCGGCGGCTCGTCGTGTCGGCGATCGGGGTGGCGATGTTGTCGGTGATCGGTGGCTCGATGCCCGGCACCGCGCCTGGTCCCGTGCCGTCCGCCACCGCGTCCGGCCCGGATTTTGCGGTGTCCGTGGAGGCGGTCCGGCTCGACGACGAGGGTTGGTGGGCGGCGACGAGCGGCGACTTCCGGCCCTCCGCGGCGCAGTCCCGCTTCCTGGCCAAGCCGATGTCCACGGCGTCGGAAAACTACGACGACTTCCTACGGTCCACAGGGGCGGTCAACGTCGGGGAACAGACACTGCGTCTGACCTTGACCGGTCGGAGCGACCAGCAGGTGAACGTCCTCGACGTCCGTCCGGTCATCGTCCGCCGCGCGAGCCCGTTGGCCGGCACGCTCTTCGCCGTGGGGAGCCAGGCGGGATCGGCCACGTTTCAAGTCGTCTACGACCTGGACCGGCCCAACCCGGTGGCGCGCAAGGCGGTACGTGACACCGACTTCTCGGAGGCGAACCCCGACGCGGGCGAGGTGAAAGCCGGACCGCCGTTCTTCACCGACACCACCATCACGCTCCACCGTGACGAGCAGAACGTGCTGGTGCTCCGGGCCAGGACAGAGCGCTTTCATGTGGCGTTCCGGCTCAAGGTGACGTACATGCTGGGCGACCGCAGGAAGTACATGACCATTGACGACCGCGGTCGACCCTTCCAGGTCACCGGCGTCAGCCGCAACCCGGACGGCGAGGAGCGCTACGGTCGAGTCTTCAGCATGCAGAGCGACTACTCGATGTGCCAGACCGTGGGCCCGGACATCGACACGGCGCGACAGTGTCAGGGGATCTGAGGGTGCGGCACGTCTCTCGTACCGGTCGGCTGATCGCCCTTTGTCTCGCCGCGACGTTGCTGCCGGGATGCGGAGCCGGGGAGAGCACACCACGGCCGGACCACGACCGCGAGCAGACGGCGCCGCCGCCCTGCCCCGGCGTCAACGTGTCCGGCCTCGGCGATCCCGACGGATCCGACCCGGTCGCGAAGTCCTATCGCGTCCTGACTGAGCCGGTCTACAAGGCGGCGTGCGCCGGCGACGACCGCCGCCTCGCCCGTCTGATCGACAGCGCTCCCGGCGGGGCACAACACTTCGCGACCAACACCTGCCAGGGCTGCGACGGAAGCGAGATCGTGGACATGTGGCGGAACGACTATGGCCTCGACCTGACCGAACTCGCGCGGCTCCTCGAAACACCACCGCACTGGACGCAGGGAGGCGTCCTGTACCTCAGGGGGAATCACCTCGCCGACTTCAACCGAGGCTGGAACGGAGTGCCCGCATCCTGGAGCGGCTTCTACCCCGACTGCCGCGCCGACGAGCTCTGCGCAATGGACTCCGAGCTCGCCGACACCTCCTGATCGGGCACCCGGGAACGACAGGCTCGACGGGATCTAGGCGTCGACCACCGCCTCGCATAGGTCTTTCCCCGGCGGGTGCGGATCCTCTGAAGTGACGGTCGGGGTTGTAGTTCTGCTGGTCGGGGCTGGGGTAGAGACGTTGATGTCACGGGCCGCATAGAAGAACCAGTCGGTCCCAATCAGCGTCTTCCCAGCTCGGTCATCCCTCGAAAGGAACTACACCCATCTGAGGTGCTGGTCCCAGACATCGACGGTCTATAGAAGTCCGCTCGTACCATGGCCACCAGCATCCGCGACCTGGCTGAACCCACGCGGAGCTGCTTGCGTAGCGTCTCCGCCGAGATCGGCCGTTGAAACACCTCACGGTGGCGGGCATCCTCTTGCCGGGCCCTGTCGAGCAAGTCATCACCGTCCAGCGGTGGCCCAGTCTCGTCCGCGCTCGCACCCGGAGAAGCCCGGCCCAATGAACTGTTGACTGGACACTCTCGCTTGATGGTCACGCCCTCCGCCTCGATGCGCTCGGGCGTGACCTCACGCTGCATCTCGCTGATGGTCTGCAGCAAGCCAGGCCCCACCTCGGCCCAGCCAATCAACAGCAAAGGCCCAACTGCGTCAAAGGCTGCCTTGCCGAGCTGGCCTGCAAAAGCTGGGGCGGCCACGTTCAGCGCCAAGGTCATGACACTTGAGAAGATGAGCAGGCGACGAGCCGACCGCATTTGGTCAGCTCGCGCTCCATGCATGGCCATGTGGTGCAATGCCAGCAGCAGGCCGAGCACCGACAAGTCCACCGCCGGAGCCACAAGTGGAGCCACCAACGGCGGCACACCTAGGCTCGACGCCAAAGCCCAGACATTGCCGAAGCCGAACAAGAACGTCAATGCCACGACCGTGCCGCCAGTGAGTGTGACCGCGCGCAGAGTGAATCGCTGCTCGAGAGAGACCTCGGGAGAGACTTCGCGGCTTACCGAGGGAGAAGAGTCGCAGGGGGATCGCTCGCACTCCGGACCAGAGGTCGTGGCCCCGCCAGGACTCAGGTGGGGCGCGCGGCGGCGATAATCAATCGTCTTCATCGGCTAGCGTCCTTTCCCCGTCAGGCGGCCAGGGGCATCCAGGCATCAGTATCGGAATTGGCCACGGATGATCCGAATCCCTGCGACCCTCCCCACGCGGCACACGTATTTGCCTGTCAGGGGGACGTATGGACCTGACGCGGCAAAGATGCGCCTTCACCCTGGCCATTCCGCTCAACAGAGAGTGTTCTCCGCCAGACCATCACCGACTCGGGGGCAGACCCTGGCCCCCCGCGCTGAGTCGGCAGCATGGCTATATGGAAGAGCGCCGCGACTGTGGAAGCGCGCACATCGATCGGCTCCTGCTCCCACTCGCTACGAGTAACCCCAACCATGCGCCTCGCCAGACGTTGCTGGGATGTCACCTCCAGTCGCGTGTGTAGCTGGATCAGTTTGCGGTCGTACAAGGTGATCGCCCTCATCAGGACGACAGGATCCACATCTGGGTCGTCCGCCGCGTTCTCGATCTGCGTGTACAGCTTTGCCTTGCGATGCTCAAGAGCGACGATCTCCTTCCGCACATCTGGACGCTGGCGGTCCTCTGCCTCATTGAGCTCAGCAACGAATCGTGGAGCTGACAGGAGCCGGAGCACGCGCCCGTTGATGTAGGCGTCCAGAAGTAGCTCATTGCGGCCTTTCCCGCACGATCTGCAGTAGTAGACACGAGATGCATGTCCCCGATTCCCAACCGGCTTCACGCAAAGCGTCAAGTGCTGGTATTCGCAGGTCCGTACGGAGGTCGCGCATCTAGCAGGGACCCCGTCGCCCGCACCCGGCCTATGACACTGCCAACAGACCCCGATGCCGGTCAACAGGCGCTTGCGTTCCTTCCCGAAGTAGCCGTACGTGTCCCGATGCTTGGCAAAGAGCGCCTTGAGATCTTCGAGCATCTCGAGGGAAACGACCTCGCCCCAGACCGCTTCATAGAGAGCCCCTTCATACTCGATCAGGCCCGCCATCCGCCACGCGGTCAGGGCACGGGTCAAAGTGGGTACAGTCCAGGGATTACCCATGGAAGTCGTACTGCGTTGGTTCATCCACCGCACCGCGCCGTACTTGCTCAGACCCGCCAGGAGCAGCTGACCGACTTCCTTCAGGTGCGCGATCTCCTCAGGCACGGTCTTCTCGTAGTCGAGCACGGGCAGTTCGTACTCGTTGCCCGTATCGGGATCGACCTTGATCCGGGTTCTTCCTGTGAGCGCACCCCAGCCGTACGGGCGTCGACCACCCGGGCGTGGACGGCCCGTCACAACCCGGGCCTTCACGCCGCGCTTCACACGCCGCGAAATGTTGTCAGATTCCCGGCATGCCTGCGCAGCTTCGATACGCAGGATGAATCTGTCATCTGGATTACTCAGGTCGCGTACGCCCGAGACCGAAGCGAGTGGGATGTGCCGAGTGTCAGCAATGTTGAGAAGCAGCTCCAGGTCGTACGGCTGCCGAATGAGACGGTCACCGTGGTAGACCATAATCCCGTCGTGGCTGTGATCAGCGCGCGGCTCCAGTGAAAGCAGCATGTCGTCCCAGCGGGGCCTCTTACGGTTACGCTGCCACGCGCTGCGCGAGTTGTCGACAAACACGCAACAGAAGTCCGGCCAGTTGAGTCGCAGAGCCATCGCCCGGCCGTCGGCTTCCTGACGTTCAACCTTCTCAAGAGAGCCATCCGGCGCATGCGACAACCGGCAGTACAGACAAGGGCGTTGTGGAGTCGGCAGCATCGCGGCCTCCGTGACCATCAGACGGACTACGAAGGGGCAGACCAGCCCGCGGGCAGAGGCCACGCGGGCAGTCCCCTCAACTCACCTTCACATCTTCGTGTTTAGCAGACTATGAGCGGGATCAACGTGGCGATGAACAGCGCCGCCGTAGACCTGGTGGCCGCCCTGCGCCGCCCGATCATGCCCAGCTTCCACGCCGCGTTCAGCCTGGGCGGCATGGTCGGCGCGGGCCTCGGCGGACTGATCGCAGGATCCCTCTCCCCCACCCGCCACCTGCTCGGCCTCACCGTCATCGGCCTGATCGTCACCGCCGTCGCAGGACGCACCCTGCTGCGCCTCGAACCACCGGCCCCGCCGAGCGACGCCCACCGCGAGGACAACGCCCCGCGCCGCCTCGACAGCCGCACCCGCGGCCTGGTGATCGTCTTCGGCCTCATCGCCCTCTGCACGGCGTTCGGCGAAGGAGCACTCGCCGACTGGGGTGCGCTGCACCTCGAGCAAGACCTCGACGCTGCCCCAGGGATCGCAGCCGCCGGCTACTCCTGCTTCGCCCTCGCCATGACCATCGGCCGCCTCACCGGAACCACCCTGCTCGAACGACTCGGCCAGACCCCGATACTCGTCGCCGGCGGCACCTTGGCCGCCGCCGGCATGCTCCTGGGCGCACTCGCCCCGTCCGTGTGGGTGGCACTTCTCGGCTTCGCCATCACCGGACTCGGACTCGCCAACATCTTCCCCGTCGCCGTCGAACGCGCCGGCGCCCTGGCCGGACCCAGCGGCGTCGCCACCGCCTCCACACTCGGCTACGGCGGCATGCTCCTCGGACCGCCCGCCATCGGATTCATGGCCGACTGGTTCACCCTCCCCACAGCCCTCACCAGCGTGGCGGTCCTCGCGGCCCTCGCCGCCGTGATCGGCTACAACACCCGGCGATGACGGAGCCGTGAAGCAGAATCCATGCAGCGAATCAGGCCGCAGCTGACTCGTTGATATGCGCCTTCAGGTAGTTTCAGGTAGTTGCGGTGCAGCACAGCGAGTCGGCGTACCTCTGCATCGATCAGTCGGCAGCGCAGGCATTCGTTCGGGTCCAACAGACCATGCTCGCAAGGCTCTCGTTGTATCCCGCCCAGAACGCCTCTTCTGGAGTGCGGCAAATGGTCGGCCTGTCCATCGTCAATCCAAGCCCGGCGCTCGCCGGGGGCGGCACTCAGCCTGGGCTCGGGGCCGACCATCGCTGCCAGCCGCAATCCTGCCGATGACGGCATGAGTCGAGCCGAGGAGCAGCAGTTCGGCGTACTCCGCCGTGTCCGCCTGGACGTCGGCGGGCCGGCCGTTCAGCTGCACCGCGGTCACCGTGACGCCGGGGTGGCGCGGTTCGAGCATCTCGGCGATCTCGCGCGGAACCCGCTCGCTCCAGTGCTGCTGTGTCTCGGTGCCGAGGAGCGGAGCCTGTGCCACGGGCTCCGGTACGGGCTCCCAGACGTGGACAACCTTCAGCGGCAGGCCGCACAGCCGCGCCTCGCGGGCTGCCCACTCGGCGGCGGCCCGGCTCTCGGGCGAACCGTCGAGGCCGACGATGAGCTGCGGTGCAGGGGCCGCAGGTCCAGACCGGGTCCGTCCGGCGCTGCACAGGCCACCCGAGATCGGCATCGAGCGCTGGAGCCTCAGGAACACCGGCGTTCCTGACGGTGGGCACGGCTGAGGGGCCCGGCGTGCACCTCGGTGGGGCCAGTTCAGCTCTGGACCGGCGATCGGGACGGGCGCACGCTGAAGGAGGAGAGAGGCGAGGACGCGGCCCCGCCCGCACCGCCTCCGCACAGGAGTGATCACGATGGAAGCCAAGCAGTGGACCGTACAGATCTACATCACCGAGGAAGGCGACGAGACCCTCGCACGTGCCGTTCTGAACACGCGTGATACTTCGGCAGTCACCGGCAGGGGCACGGCGAGGCGCAACCCGGTCGACCGTCGCATTCCCGAGATCGGCGACGAACTCGCCGCCAGTCGCGCCTTGGAGGACCTCGCCATCCGGCTGCACGACGTCGCCTCGGACGACATCGTCCAACTGGCCGGCCCTGTCGAGCGCTGACAGGGCCGGACGCGGAGCCCCTCGGCGTTTCCGACTGCTGCCGAGCAGCGGGACCGGGCCGCGCAACGGCTCGCCCCCGGCGCATGGCCACTGTCCCCGTACCTCGCCGAGGTCGATGCTGTGCCCCAGAAGAGCGCGGGCGCGCCATGATCATTCGGCATCCACCCGCGGTCGGCCGCCCGAAAGGTCGAGGACATCGAGGTGACGCCGCGGACATCAAGCTGACGTCATGGACGTCCTGCTGGGATACGCGACCGCGCACTGCTCGACGCGCGGGATCGCCGACGGACTGGCCGCCGAGCTGGGCGATGCAGGACTGAAGGCCGAGGCGAGGGCCATGGGATCGGTGGACGACGCCGACGCGTACAACGTGTTCGTCCTCAGCGGCACCATCCACGGGCAGACCTGGCTGGGTCCGGCGAAGGCCTTCGTACGCGACAACCTCGACGTACTGCCTGCGGCTCGCGGCACTGCGCAGACGCGCCCTCGGGTCCGCGCCCTCGGGTCCGCGCCGCTGTGAGCTGCCAACAGTGGGCATGGCCCAGCCAGTCCCCGTTCGATCAAAGGCGCCACGATGAATTTCGGTCCGCGTCTGCTTCCGTCCGATGGAACTGGCTCAAGGGGTCAGCTTCGGCGCAGGAACCCGCCTCTTCCACGAAGGAGATCACGCCGAACCGGTTCTGGATCGTGCGGTCCGGCGCCGTGCCCATGGATACCCCCCTGCCTCGGCCGGTAGGCGCCCTACGGCAGCGGCAGCTCCCTCTGGTTCACGCGACAGGCACGTCCGGCCGGACGATGGTCACCGGGCAAGGAGCGTGCAGCGCCACCTGCTGGCTCACCGAGCCGAGCAGGGCACGCCGGAAGGCACCGCGACCGTGGCTGCCCACGACCAGCATGTCGGCTCCCTCGGACTCATCCACCAGGACCCCGGCCGGGTGGCCGTGCACCAGGCGTTCGTGCACCAGGGAGGTGCCCTCCTCACCGAGTACGGTGCGGACCTCCTCCACCAGACGCCGCTCGGCGTCTTCCTCATCGAACGTGGCGTCCACCGCCGGAGCCGACCACGACGCCTCTCCGGGAATCTCCCATGCCGTGACCGCCACCACCTTCCCGGATACGAGACCGGCATAGCGGACCGCCCAGCGCAGTGCGGCTTGGGACGAGGGCGATCCGTCGACGCCCACTACGATTCGCGGAGCCTCGTGCTGTGTGTCCATGCCCGTCACCCTTTCGACGTTCTACATCCAGCGTGCGCGAGTCGCGTACACGACGCCACGCGAGCTGTTCCGACTCGGCGAGGCCGCCTTTGAGCAGTCGTGACCGGCGGCTCGAAGCAGCAGGTTCGGAACCTGCTGCTTCGGAGCCCCCGGGTACGGGTCGGCTAGGGCAAGAGCACCCTGGCGGCGGTGATCCACAGCTTGAGCGGCCGCGAGGTCACGACGGCGGATGATCACGCAGCCAGTCCCGATAGGAAGCCACGGCCGTGTGCAGGGTGGGGAACATCAGCTCTTCGCCGATCTCGGCGGTGAGCCCGTACGCGTCGAGGTCGTCGCGCAGATCCTGTTTGATGCGGGCGAGCGCGAACACGATGCCGCGCTCGCGCAGCTGACGGCAGAGACTCTGGACCGAGTCGAGCGCCGTGATGTCCACCTCGACATTGGCGAAGAACAGCGGTGAGTCGTAGCGGTAGACCACCATGCCGGGAATCGTGTGGGCCTGCGGATAGTCGTCGACGTCGTGCATCCCTGCGGGGCCCTCGACCTTGCCCTGGATCGCATCGTGCGGGGCATCCCGGGCTGCGGCAGCCCTGCGGGGATGTCTCCGGTCACGCGGATGCCCCGTTGCGAGGGACACCGGTGAGTCTCGGCAACTGTTCGACGATCATGATCAGGCCGACTCCTGTCATATAGCCGACCAGGATCGGACGGGACAGAAGGTCGGCCACGAAACCGAGGCGGGCGGCGTAGGCAACGGCGCAGAAGAGTCCCACGATGATTGCGAGGAGGGCGGCCAGACCGGCGTAGCGTGCGGGGTCCCCGGCGGCGAGCGGGCCGATGACGACCGCTGTCATCAGTGCCGTGGTCGACTCGGGCCCGACCGAAAGCTGCCGGGACGGGCCGAGCAAGGCGTAGACGGCCATCGCGGGCAGGGCCGCCCACAGGCCGGTGATCGGAGGCAGACCGGCCGGCGCGGCGTACGCCATCACCTGGGGGGATCGGATACGCGGCCACGGTGAGGCCGGCGAGCAGATCGCCGCGCAGGTCGGCGCGCCGGTAGTGGGCCGGCACCGTCAGTCCCGGCGCCACTTGGCCCGGCAGGGCAGCGCTGCCGCGCGGCTGGGCCATGGGCGCCGCCTTCCCTGTGCAAGAGCTGCTTCGCTGTTCGGCGTGTTCCGCACGCTGGTGACGCCACATGGGCCTGTCGGTCCCACAGTGGGGTACACCCGGCCCCCTCGCACACGCGGGAAACGGGGCGACCATGGGAAGCAGAGGATTCCTTGGCGGAGTGGGGCCGGCGTCGCAGCGGTCTCTCCATCAGTTGAGAAGGAAGGGACGACATGACCATCGCGACCAGTCTGCTCAACGTGCTGCCGCCCGAAGGACGTGAGCGCCTGCTGGCACTCAGCCGCGAAGTGACGTTCTCCGCCGGGGAGCGGATCTTCAACGAAGGCCGGCTCGCCGATCGCTTCTGGATCATCAGTACGGGCCGCGTCGACCTGGACATCCATGTGCCGGGGCGGCAGGCGGCCGTGGTCGAATCGCTCGGCCCCGGGGACCTGGTGGGCTGGTCCTGGTTGACGGCACCGCATCAATGGCACCTGGGTGCCGAAGCGGCCACGACAGTGCGGGCGCTCGAGTTCGACGCCGTCGCGGTACGGGCCGTGTGCGCCGCAGATCCTGCGCTCGGTCTGGCCCTGGCCTGCCGTGTGGCCGAGATCATCGGGCACCGCCTGCAGGCGGCCCGGGTGCGCCTGCTCAATCTGTACGGCCCTTACGGCAGCAGCAGCTACCCGCCGTCGGACTGAGGAGAATCCCATGCACCACCGCGGTCCGTACCGCGTGAGTGAGGTGATGAGCCGGCCCGCGGTCGCCGTCCTGCGGAACGCGGGGTTCAAGGAAGTGGTCGATGCCGATGGCCGTCTCGAGGGTGTCGTCAGCCGCCGACCGCCTGCTGTCCCCAGGGTTGTTCCCGGCGAGCTGTGGGTCCATATCACTCAGGGCGCGGTCACCCTGAGTGGCTGGCTGGCACCCCTCGGGAGCCGATGACTGAATCTGATGGGGGTCCGGAACCAGCAGGCGGCACAGCGCGCAAGGGGCAGACATGGCGGACGTACGAGCGTTCTCTCGCCCGGGGGCCCGCCCTGCGCCCGGCAGGAACTGGGAGAGCTGCTGGGGAGGTCGAGGCCGCCGGGCTCTTCGGCGCGGAATCCCACGGCACTGCAGCGAACCGGGACCGAGTGCCGCAAGTGATGGTGCCCCCGCGTCCGGACAACCGGAACCTGACTTGTCGCCCTCTCGCGATCCGTCGCCGTATGACTACTGTGTGGGGCATATCTGCATCGCCCTGTCTGACAGATCCCGGCGGAGGCAGCACATGGGTGGGGAAGAGCGCACTGGCTCGGGGCAGTTGCCCCGATTACGGCTGGATGAGCTGCTCGAAGAGCTTCAGGTACGGATCGACGCGGTGCGCGGGACCCGGGACCGGCTGCACAGTCTGTTGGAAGCGGTCCTGTCGGTGGGTCGGGAGCTGGATCTGCCGCAGGTGCTGCGGCGCATCGTCGAGGCCGCCGTGGCGTTGGTGGACGCGGAGTACGGGGCGCTCGGCGTCATCGGCGCGGGGGACAAGCTGGACGAGTTCCTGCCGGTGGGGATCAACGAGGAGGTGCGGGCACAGATCGGTGACCTGCCCTCGGGGCACGGGCTGCTCGGCGAACTGATCCGGCATCCCGCGCCGTTGCGGCTGCGGGAGCTGTCGGAGCACGCTGCCTCGTCCGGTTTCCCGGACCATCATCCGCCGATGCACTCGTTCCTCGGCGTGCCCATCCGGGTGCGCGAGAAGGTGTTCGGGAATCTCTATCTCACCGAGAAACGCGGCGGAGGCGAGTTCGACACCGAGGACGAGGCGGTGCTTTCCACCCTCGCCGTGGCGGCGGGCGTGGCCATCGAGAACGCCCGGCTCTACGAGGAGGCACGGCTGCGGGAACGCTGGCTGACGGCGAGCGCCGAGTTCACCAGCTCCCTGCTGTCCGGCGCCTCGGAGTCGCGCGTACTGGAGTTGATGGTCGAGCGCGCCCGGGAGATCACCTCCGCCGACATCGGTGTGGTGGACCTCGTGGTGGCGGAGGAGGAAGAGCTGCGCGGGGCACTCGCACTCGGCGAGGGCTCCGAGGCGCACCGGGGCCGGCGCCTTCCCCGCGAAGGGACCCTGTCCGGCTCGGCGTTGAGCGACGGCGGTCTGGTGACCGCGACGGACGTGAGCAGCGATCCGCGGGTCACCTTCGCGCCGGAGAGGTGGAAGGGTCTGGGGCCGGCGGTCGCCGTCCCGATGGGAACGGCCGACGGGCTGCGCGGCGTCCTCGTCCTTGCCCGGCGGACCGGGCGCCCCGCCTTCGGCGAGGCCGAGATCGCACCGCTGCCCGGATTCGCCGGACAGGCCGCGCTCGCCCTGGAACTGGCGGAACGACGACGGGACGCCGAGCAGATGAGCCTGCTCGAGGATCGGGACCGGATCGCCCGCGATCTCCATGACCTTGCCATTCAGCGCCTGTTCGCGACCGGCATGACGTTGCAGAGCGCCCAGCGTTTCGTCCAGCACCCCGAGGCATCGGAGCGCCTGATGAGGGCGGTGGACGATCTCGACACGACCATAAAGATCATTCGGTCGACCATCTTCGGGCTCCGGGCCCATGAATCGAGTGCGGCACACGTTCCCGGGCTGCGCGCGCGGGCCACGCGAACGGTGGAGGATGCGATCGCTTCGCTGGGCTTCACCCCCGCGCTGAGTACGGAGGGCCTGATCGACACCGATGTGCCGGCCATCGTCGCCGACGATGCCGTGGCCGTGCTGAGCGAGGCGCTCGCCAACATCACCCGGCACGCACAGGCGTCCGCCGCGGAGATCTCCCTCGTCGTGGGGAAGGGACAGCTGACGTTGACCGTGACGGACAACGGCGTCGGTATCGGCGCGAGCGGGCGTCGAAGCGGGCTGCGCAACATCGCCGAGCGGGCCGAGCGTCTTGGCGGCACGCTGACTCTGGGCAGCGGTCCTGACGGCGGCACGCGGTTGGAGTGGCGGGTGGCGCTGCCGGCCCAATGAGTCCGCGGGGCCGGCCCAATGAGTCCGCGGGAAGAACGGGAACAATCAGCGCGGGGTGCCCGGATCGACGTGGGCGGCGATCACCGCGGCCTGGATCCTGCGTTCGACGCCCAGCTTCGCCAGGAGCCGGGAGATGTGGTTCTTGACGGTCTTCTCGGAGAGGAAGAGCCGCTTGCCGATCTGGCGGTTGGTGAGGCCTTCGCCGATCAGGGCGAGGATGTCCCGTTCGCGTTCCGAGAGCCCTGCAAGACTGGCGTCCTGCGACGACTCGGCCGTCGCGTCCGGACCGCGCAGGGTGCTCATCAAACGAGACGTGGTGGCCGGGTCGAGCAGGGACTGTCCGGAGGCGACGGTACGTACCGCGTCGATCAGGTCGGTGCCCTTGATCTGCTTCAGGACGTAGCCCGCCGCACCCGCCATGATCGCGTCCAGGAGCGCGTCGTCGTCATCGAAGGACGTCAGCATCAGACAGGCCACCTCCGGCATCCTGGACCGCAGTTCACGGCAGACGGTGATGCCGTCGCCGTCGGGCAGACGGATGTCGAGGATGGCCACGTCCGGGCGCAGGGCCGGGCCACGGACCAGCGCCTGTCCACTGGTGCCCGCCTCCCCGACGACCTCGATGTCGGGTTCGGAGTCGAGCAGATCGTGAACTCCCCTGCGCACGACCTCGTGGTCGTCGAGAAGGAAGACCCGTATCGGGTGCTCCGGTGAGAAGGCGCGTGCGGCCATGACTGCCCCCTGATGGTCGGCGGTTCCGTTCCGATCGTGTCGGTTGGGTGGGGTGGCGCACCAGGGCCGAGTGGGCCCGATCGGTACGGCAACTGGTGTCATCTCTCAGCAGATGCACGGGAGTTGCTCGCCGAGCGGCATGTCGACCACCCGGCGCGCGCCGATCAGCGTGCGCAGTACGACCCGGCCGGAAGGCCCTGCTGTGCAGTGTCCGATGGGTACGGCCTCCGCCCCCTCGGGATACGCGCGGCCGAGCAGGTCGCAGGCCGCGGCGACGGCCCGGGGCACGGGCACGGCGCTCTCTTCGATCTCCACGCCGACACCCGAGGCGCCGGCGATCTCGTTGAGCGAGGCGGCCAGACCGCCCCGGGTGGGGTCACGCAGGCTGCGTATACCGCTGCCGAAGGGGGCGAGTGCCTGGACGAGGCGGTGCAGGGGGCGGGTGTCGGAGGCGATGTCCGTCTCGAAGCCGAGCCCTTCGCGGGTGGAGAGGACGGCGGTGCCGTGCAGCCCGATGGGGCCGGAGAGCAGGAGCACGTCGCCGGGACGGGCTCCGGCAGCGGAAGGCGTCAGGCCGGGGATGCGGCGGCCGATGCCGGTCGTGTTGAGGAAGAGGCGGTCGGCTGCGCCGCGCCCGACGACCTTGGTGTCACCGGTGATGACGGGGACACCGGCCTGGTGTGCGGCTTTCCCCGCGGAGGCCAGGACGGCACGGAGTTCCGCGAGCGGCAGGCCCTCCTCGGCGATCACCGCGAGGGTGAGGGCAAGGGGCAGCGCGCCGCGCATGGCAAGGTCGTTGACCGTGCCGTGGACGGCAAGCGATCCGATGTCCCCGCCCAGGAAGGCGAGCGGACTGACCACGAACGAGTCGGTGGATACGACGAGTTCGGCATCGCCCGGCAGCAGCGCCGCGTCTTCGAGCCGGCCGTCCGGCTGTCCGCCGATGGCGGGCAGGACGAGCGCGTCGAGCAGTTCGGCGGTGAGCCTGCCGCCCGCGCCGTGGCCCAGTTGGATGAGTTCGCTCTCGCCGTACGGGAGGGGGCAGTCGAGGTTCATGCCGGTGTGCTCCTGGTTCGTCCTGCGGCGTGGAAGGCGGCGCAGGTGCCCTCGCTGGAGACCATGGGGGCGCCGAGCGGGGTGCGGGGCGTGCAACGCACCCCGTAGGCGGCGCAGTCGGTGGGCAGCCGGGCGCCGGTCAGGAGCGTCGAAGTCGGCGTATTCCGGGGTGAGTTCGAAGCCGCTGGCCGGGAGTGTCCCGATGCCGCGCCAGGCCCGGTCGGTGATACGGAAGACGCGGGTGAGGACGGACCGAGCTTCGGTGTTGCCCGTGCGGCGCACGGCCCTTGCGTACTGGTTCTCCACCTCGTGGCGGCCCTCTTCGAGCTGGGTGACGGCCATCAGGATGCCCGCCAGGAGGTCCAGCGGCTCGAACCCCGTGACGACGACGGGGACTTGGTGCGGCGCGGCGATCGGTTCGTACTGCGTCCACCCCATGACCGCGCACACATGCCCCGCGGCCAGACCAGGAGCGAGAAGTTGGTGAGGCCGAGGTCTACGGCGTGCAGGACGGCCATGGCGTTGGCGGGCGCGGTGGTCTCGAACCCGACGGCCAGGAAGACGACTTCGCGGTCGAGGTTCTTCTCGGCCATGTGCACGGCGTCCATCGGCGAGTAGACGACCGGGACGTCCGCGCCACGTGCCCGCAGGGCGAGCAGGTCGGTGGTGCTGCCGGGGACGCGCAGCATGTCGCCGAAGCTGGTGAGGATCACGCCGGGCCTTGCGGCGACGGCCATGGCGCGGTCGAGGGTCTCCAGCGGGGTGACGCAGACCGGGCAGCCGGGACCGTGGATCATGCGGATGCCCGCGGGCAGCAGTTCGTCGATCCCCTGCCGTACGAGGGTGTGGGTCTGGCCGCCGCACACTTCCATGATCCGCCAGGGGCGCGTCGCGGTCCGCCCCAGCTCCGCCAGCAGCAGCCGGGCCAGGGCCGGATCGCGGTACTCGTCCAGGTACTTCATCGGGGCGGTGTCCGCGGCGCCGGTTCGGCCGGTTCCACGCGCACGTCCACGACGCCTTCGACGGCCCGCGTGAGCCGGGCGGCCACCGGCACGAGGGTCCTGTCGCGGATCTCTCCGCCGAGGGTGACCACGCCGCCTTCGACCGCGACCGTGACGGCCCCGTCCGGGAAGAGGAAGGCCGTCACGGTGCGGGTCACCTCGTCCGCGAGTTCCTCGTCGGTGCGCAGGAACACCTTCAGCAGGTCGCTGCGGCTGACCACGCCCTGCAGCAGGCCATGGGCGTCGATCACGGGGAGTCGCTTGATGTGCCGCAGGGCCATGATGCGGGCGGCCTGCGGGAGGGTGGTGTCCGGGTGGACGCTGACGGCGGGGGTGCTCATCACCTCGCCCGCGGTCAGGCCGCCGGCCTTGGCGAGGTCGGAGAGGCTGCGCGCGAATCGCGTGGGGTCGCTGTCGCGGAACTCCTCCTTGGGCAGCAGGTCCGCCTCTGAGACCACGCCGATGACCCGGCCCTCGCCGGCGACGACGGGCAGCGCGCTGATCTTCCACTGCTCCATCAGCTCGACGATCTCTTTGAAGCGGGCCTCGCGGCCCACCGCGATGACGGTGTGGGTCATCACGTCGCTCACGGTGCGCGGAGAGTGGAGCACGGCGTCCTCCCGGGGAGTTGGGTGCGGTCAGTGGTCAGGTGCGGTCGACGGTCAGGTCGAGGACGTGGGTGGAGCAGGAGATGCACGGGTCGTGGTTGCGGATGGCCCGCTCGCACAGCTGCGTCAACTCCTGGTCCGTCGCACCGTTTTGGGTGATCGCGGACTGGGCGGTGCGGCGCAGGTCGTCCTCGATGGCGCCCTGGTTCTGCGCGGTGGGCGGTACGAGGCGGGCGTCGGTGACTGTGCCATCGGCGTCCAGCAGGTAGCGGTGGTAGAGGAGTCCGCGCGGGGCCTCCGTGGCGCCGTGTCCGGTGCCGGCGGCGGCCGGGACCTCGGTGTACGGGCGGCGCGGCGACCCGGTACGGAACCGGTGTGGCAGTCACCCCCGCACACCACTTCCGCTGCCGTAGGGGGCGTACAGGTCGAGCAGCCGGGTCCTGGCCGACTGCAGCCGGTGGGCAAGGACGCGCCCCACCCACTGGCCGACGACCGCACCCAGGGCCGGATCGTCCTCACACATCAGCCGGACCGCGAGGGCGTCGAACTCGTGGGCGCGCACGGGGCTCTGGGCCGCGGCGCCGAGCTGCCAGACGTACGGCGGGAACAGCCAGGACCAGCCGACCAGTTCACCGTGGCCCAGCGTCTCGATCGAGGGCGAGCGGCGGCCGGGGACATGCATGTCGAGCACGACCGACCCAGTGCGGATGATCCAGAATCGGTCGGCGTGCCCGCCCTCCTCGAAGATCCGCGTCCCGGCCGGGAAGGACACCTGCCGGGCGATCCGCATCAGCCGATCGCGGTGCTCGACCGGAAGAGCGCTCATCATGGTCGTGGTGCTGGTCATCGCCCTGTCTCCTTCTTGTCCGCCTCGTCCTTGAGGGCCGCCACTTCTTCGGTGATGTCGATGCCGACCGGGCACCAGACGATGCAGCGGCCGCAGCCCACACAGCCGGAGCTGAGGTCGGCGACCTCTTCGGTGGTGGTGCAGAAGCAGGTGGGGCAGACCATCGTGCAGTTGCCGCAGGTCAGGCAGCGCGACGCGACGTATGGCCCGTCCCATCTTGTCGGCGGCCTCGGAGACCGCGGCGACGGCCGCATCCCGGGTGGTGGCGTCGGCCTCGCGGTGCGGGAGCTTGGCGAGCAGTTCCGCGCCCGCCTCGCTGCCTACACGTACGAAGAAGCGGTGCCCCGCCTGGAGGAACGCCCCCCTCCGGTCCATCGGGGGCGCGGTCCGCGCTCCACAGCTTCTCCCGCTGCGGATGCAGGAAATTCTTCCAGGACTGGGGGCCTGCGGAGTGCGCGAAGGCCGATCCGTCCTCGCGGCGCCGCAGACGGTAGTGCCCGGCCTCCAGCTCCACGCCCCAGCCGTACGGGAGTTGATCGGCCGATTCGAGTTCGGCCAGGACGATCGCACCGTCGCGGACGGTGGGTCCGACGACCGTGCGGCCGTCGACATTCAGCTCCGCGACGAGGGCGTTCAGGCCGTTCCGGTCGAGGACTGCCGTGGCTCCGCCGCTCGTCATGTCCGTCCTCCCACACGTCGGGGTGGCTCTGTCAGGGTGGCTCCCTACACTCACCAGGCTCGAAGAGGAGCCTCCTGCGGAGCAGGGGCCGAGCGGCCCTATTCGGGCCCGGCCGGGCCAGGTTCAGGTCTCACGACCGGTCCACCGCGGTTCCGTCCGCGCCCACGCCTGCTCCCACTCGGCCATGCGCCGACGGTGTGCCACGAGGCGTACGGTGATCCAGGCACCCCCGATGAACCCCCACGCCACGAGGCTCGCCGCGCCGCCCACGACGATCGCGGTGCCCCACTGGACGTCTTCGGCCATCGGGGCCGTGGTGACCCTGGCGTGGGCGTCGAGCCAGACGTCGGTCCGGCTGCCCGTCGTGGCGCCTGCCTCGACCTTGGCGACGGCCGCGTGCGCGGTGCCGTCGCGATCGGTCCATCGCACCTTGACCGGGTGGGTCGTACGGGAACCGGTGCTGTTGGCCGCCGGCGCATTCTCGATCAATGTGGCCCGTACGACGTGGCCGTCGGCCCGTTGCCGTTCGGCCTTCGCGTGCGCGGCGTCGTAGGTGAAGGCCCCTGCGAACGCCCCGGCCAGGGGCGCGACGAACAGCATCGCGGCCCCCAGCAGCAGTCCCGTCCACGCCTCGGTGACGTCGCTGCGACGGCGCAGCAGGCTTCTCCGCCACCGCCAGCCGGCAGGGCGCCTGTGCGGCCGGGTTCGGGTGTTCACGCCCTCAGAGTTTGCGCAGCCAGTCGTCCGCCACGCCGCGCATCGCCTGGTCGTTCGGCTGAAGGTGGGAGTCGTCCACGCGGTAGGTCAGTTTGTCGACGACCGCGACGACTCCGTCGATCTCACGCGTCATGTGCAGGGCGATGGGTACCTCGCTGCGGCGCTCCAGCTGCCCTTCGAGGGTCACCACACCATCCCGAACGTCGATCTTGATGGTCTGAGACGCCAGCCAAAGGGTGCGCACCAGGACCTGTTCGATCACTTCGTGGCGGATCTCGTCGTCGGCGCGCAGGAACACCTGGAGCAGGTCGCGCCGGGTGACGATGCCGACCAGGCGGTCCTCCTCGTCCACGACGGGCAACCGCTCCACCTTGTGCTGGGCCATGCAACGGGCGCCCTCGGCAATGGTGTTGTCGGCGTGTACGCAAACGGGCGGCGTGGACATGAGCTGTCCCGCTGTCCGCGCTGTGGCCTTGGCCCGGTCCTTCCGTCCGCCCTTGGCCATCCGCCGCAGCCGGAAGCGGCGCGACGGCCGGCACGGGTCGGGGGCCTGCGCCTCGCGCACGAGCAGGTCCGTCTCGGAGATCACTCCGACCACCTTGTCGTCGGCGTCGATCACGGGCAGCCCGCTGATGCGGAACTCGGCGAGGAGCTTGGCCACCTCCTTGAACGGCGTTCCGTACTGGGCGCTGACGACCTCACTGGTCATCACCGAACCGATCTTGCTGTGCTTCATCTCTGTCTCCTTCTCGGCGCCGTCGTTCTCTCGGCGCGGTCGTTCTCAGCGCAGTCGGCGCAGATATGGGTCGTGGGCGGTCCGAGGCAGCAGCCGTACACGCACGTCGAGTGCCGTGGTGCCGCCCGGCCATGCCAGGACGGGGTTGAATTCGGCCTCCACGAGCTGTGGCAGGTCGCAGGCCATCCGGGACAGCCTGTGCAGCAGTTGCTCCAGGCCTTCGAGGTCGACCGGGCCGCTGCCGCCGTGCCCGAAGAGCAGCGGGGCACAGCGCGGCGAGGTGATCAGGTCATGGACATCGAGGTCGGTCAGCGGGGCCGGCCGGGCGGCCTGGTCGGCAAGCAGCTCGGTGGCCGTGCCGCCGAGCCCGAACAGGACCAGCGGGCCGAAGACCTCGTCCTGGACGACGCCCGCGAACAGTTCGGTGCCGCGCTCGGCGAGCGGCTGGACCACCACGCCGGTCAGCAGACCGGCGAACCGCGTCTCGAAGTCCCGGAAGGCGGCCCGCACATGGGCGTCTCCCTGCAGATCGAGGTGGATGGCGTGCTGCTCGCTCTTGTGCAGCAGACCGGGCCAGTGGGCCTTCAGCACCACCCTGCAGTCCGGACCGCGCAACCGCTCCGCTGCACTGACTGCTTCGTTCTCGGTCTCGGCCCAGGCCCAGGGCAGCTGCGGTATGCCGTAGCAGGCGAGGAGCTCGGCGCAGGCGCGCGGGTCAAGACAGCCGCCTTCGGGGTGCCTGGCGAGCCAGGTTTCGGCCACCGCGTGGGCGTGCTGCGTCTCCACCCCTGCGAGCGCGGGGACGGTGCCGGGCGGACGCGCCAGCCACTGGGCGCGGCGTACGGAGTGGGCCAGGGCGCGTGCGGCTGCCTGTGGGTCGGCGTAGGCGGGTAGGGAGCCGCCTCCCGTGGCGGGCAGCAGCCGCACGGGCAGTGCCTGGTCGAGGCGGACGGCGGCGACAGTCCGAGTGCGTCGAGCCGGGCCACCGGTGAGCGCTCGGACCAGATCCTCGCCGGTCGCCGCGGCGACGGCGGTGGGCACGGGCACCACCAGCACGACGTCGATGCCGCCGTGTCGCATGAGCCGGTCCACGCAGTTCTTGAGCTGCTCCTCGGTGACGGCAGCGGTGGCGTCGACCGGGTTGGCGGTCGAAGCACCCTCGGGCAGGACGTCGAGCAGGTCGTCGACGAGATCTGCCGGGAGCGGTGGCAGGGCGAGTCCGGCCTCGGCGCACGCGTCGGCCGCGAGGACGCCCGCGCCGCCCGCGTTGGTGACGATGACGACGCGGTTCCCTGTGGGTGCGGGCTGGGAGCGCAACAGGGCGGCGGTTTCGAGGAGTTCACCGATCGTCCGGGTGGCCGTGATGCCCGCCTGGGTGAACAGGGCCTGCCGGGTCATGGTCCGGGTGGCGGCCGCGGCGGAGTGCGAGCCCGCGGCTCGCCTGCCGGCGTCGGTGCGGCCCGCGTCGACGGTGAGGACCGGCATGCGCCGGGTGACCCGCCGCGCGGTGCGGGAGAAGGCGCGCGGGTTTCCGAAGGACTCCAGGTGCAGCAGGGCCAGGTCCGTGACGCCGTCGCACTCCCACCACTGGAGCAGATCGTTGCCGCTCACGTCGTACTTGTCGCCGAGCGAGACGAAGCTGGAGACGCCGAGGCCAAGCCGGGACAGGCCGTCGAGCAGGGCGATCCCCGCTCCCCCGGACTGCACGGCGACACCGGCGGTGCCGCGGCGCGGATGCCGGGCGGCGAAGGTCGAGTCCAGCGACAGCTCCTTGTCCGTGTTGGAGATGCCGAGGCAGTTGGGGCCCACCATGCGCATTCCGTACCTCCGGCAGGCGGTCAGCAGGGCGTGTGCCTCAGCGGCGTCCAGGCCGGACGTGACGACCACCAGGGCGCGTACGCCCGCCTTGCCGCACTCTTCGGCCGTGGTGGGCAGGGCCCGCGCTGGTACCGCAAGGACCGCCAGATCGGGGACCTGGGGCAGCGCGGCGACCGACGGGAAGGCGGGCACGCTCATCAGCGACGACACGCTCGGGTTGACGGCGAAGAGCTGCCGCGTGAAGACGCCGGTGCGCAGATTGCGCAGGACGGCCCGGCCGACCGAACCGGCCTTGCGGCCCGCGCCGACCACGGCGATCGAGCCGGGCCGCAGCAGCGGCTTGAGACTGGCCACGTCGGCCGTGCTGCCGCGCGCCTCGACCGCGGTCAGGTACGTTTCGTCCTCCTCCAGCTGGATGGTGCAGCGCAGTTCGGGACCGTCGAAGCGGCGGGCGGTGCGCAGTCCGAGGTCGGCGAAGACCTTCAGGACCTCATGGTTCTCGGCGAGCGCATCGGCAGTGAACGCGGTGATGCCGTCGGCGCGGGCGGCGGAGACAAGGTGTTCCAGGAGCAGGGTGCCGATCCCCCGGTGGTGCAGGCCCTCGGCGACGGCCAGCGAGATCTCGGCGGTTTCGGGCTCGTCCGTCCTCTCGTACTCGGCCAGGCCGATGATCTGGTCCTTGGACTCGGCGAGCAGCGCGCGGTATCCGGGGCGGGGAGCGGCGCAGGCCCGGTCCGCGGCCTGCACGGCGGACCGGCGGCTCGCGGCGAAGAACCGCAGCCGCAGGTTCGCCGGAGACATCTCCTCGTACAGGCCCCGCAGTTGGGAGTGATCGTCGAGGCGGACGGCCCGTATGCAGGCCGTCGTCCCGTCGGCGAGCAGGGCGTGGACCGGAGGTCGGCTTCGCTCGTCGTGCGTCATCTGGGGCCTCCTGACGGCAGGTTGACCCTTCGAGAATCGGGCGGAGAGGGACGGCGCCCCAGGGGCTGGCCGGGTAGGGCCGGGGGCCGACCGGCCCTAGGTGGTCGGGCCGGGCAGCGGTTCGCCGAGTTCGGCCTCCACCGCCCCTGCCATCGCCCGCAGCACGTCCAGGGTCCGTTCGGCCTCGGCTTCGTCGACCTCCGTGATGGCACATCCGACGTGCACGATGACGTACGTACCGACCGTGGCCGTCGGTGTGCAGGCGAGGCACGCCTCGCGCCGCGCGGGGCGCCGTCCTCGACGGCGTGCGCGACGAGTTCGGCGGTCACGAGCGTCCCAGGAGAGCTGTGGCCCGCAGTCAGGGCACGCCAGAGGTTCGGCGTGGAAGCGCCGGTCGGCGGGGTCTCCGTACTCCGTCGCGCAGGCCGCACAGCGCGGGAAGCGCCGCATCGTGGTGCGGATCCGGTCGTACGGGAGGTCTTCGATGACGGTGGCGCGCGGGCCGCAGTCGGTGCAGTTGATGAACGGGTAGCGGAACCGGCGATCGGTCGGGTCCAGGAGCTCCAGCAGGCAGGCGGCACAGATCACGGCGTCGGGCGGGATCTCTCGCGGGCCTCGGTGCGTGGCGCGGCCTGCCTCGCTGTGCCGGATGGTGAAGCCGTGCGCGGGCAGCGGGAGTTGCCCGCGCACGGCGGTCACTCGCACCTGCCGCACCTGGGCAAGCGCGGGAGCGCCGGTGCGCAGCCGTGCGGTGAACTCCTCGACGGCGTACGGCGATCCTGCGACCTCACCGTGTACATGTCCCTCGGCATTGGCGGCCCAACCGTCCAGGCCGAGACCAGTCGCGAGCCGGTGCACGAAGGGCCGGAAGCCGACCCCCTGCACGGTGCCGAACACCTCGAAGCGGAGTGCGCGGCGCTCCGGCATGGCCACCCCTCTCAACTGCGCGCGGCGGCGTCGCGGTGCCGCGCGATCTCGTCCTCGATGTCTTCGGCGAGCGGCTCCACCACGGCCTACACGACCAGTCGGCCCGGCAACCGGCCGAGGGCCCGGGCGAGTTCGACGGCCTCGCCGAGCCCGAGCCCGTGCGAACTGGTCGTCCTGGGCCGGTCAAGCGCGTCGGCGTCGAGAGCCAGCCGGTGCACGCGTCCGGGGTGGGCGGGGTGCGTGTGCGCGGCGTCCACGACCACCGCGAGATCGGATCCCTCCCACAGGCCGATCAGGCGAGCGGGGTCGCCGTCGCAGGTGGCCAGGACCGTCCCGGCCGGCAGGGGCCGTTCGGCGGCGCGCTCGCGGAGCCGGGCGATCACCGCCAAGACCAAGCCGTCGTCGCGCCGGAACTCGTTGCCGACGCCGATCACCGCGATATGTGTCCGGGTGGGCATCGCGTCTCCTTCCGCCGGGCCGTGCTGCCACTGTGCGGATCCGCTGGTGGCCTCGGTAGGGGCCGAATGTCCCCTACTGGGGCCGGTTCGCCCCTCCACGGCCGGCCTCCTCCGTGGAACCGTCCGAAGCGGAGCCCCTGCCAGGGGCATGCCGGAAGGTGGTGGCATCGTGGACAAGCCCCTGATCGTCGGAGTCGACGGCTCGGATCCGAGTCTGGCCGCACTGGACTGGGCCGTGGACGAGGCCACGGCGCACGGGGTACCGCTGCGTATCGTCCATGCGTCGCGGTGGGAGTGGTACGAAGGACACGAGCCGTCCTTCGGCATCAACCGCTCGTCCGTGCAGGCCCTCTCGGACCACATCGCCGCCTCGGCGGTGGAGCGCGCCCTGCGTCGCGCGTCCGCCGTGAAAGTGACGAGCGAGGTGGTGTCCGAGGATCCGGCCGCCGCGCTGGCGCGGCTGAGCGCGGAGGCCGGCGGCGTCGTCGTCGGCAGTCGCGGGCGCGGTGAACTCGCGGAACTGCTGCTCGGCTCGGTGAGTCTGTCCGTCGCCGCGCACGCCGCCTCACCGGTGATCGTCGTACGCGGCACCGAAGGGAAGGTGACCGGCGGACTCAGCACCGTCGCGGTCGGCGTGGACGATCCCGAAGAGGCCGCCCATGCGGTGCGGTTCGCCCTGCACGAGGCTCAGGTGCGGAACGCCGCCGTGATCGCCGTTCACGCCTGGCGCTGCCCCGCCCGGGAGATGCCCGACTTCCCCGCCCCGACGAACGACGACCATCGGCGCCGGGCCGAGCAGCTGGTCGAGGAGGCCGTGCGGGGCGCGGCGGCCGCCGCCCGCTCCGGCATGACGGTCCGCGGCCGGACCGTCGAGGGGCACGCGCGCACCGCCCTCCTCGACGCCGCCCGCACGGCCGATCTCCTGGTGGTCGGCGCCCGCCGCCGCAAGGGACACGTCGGCATGCAACTCGGCCCCGTCAACCACGCCGTGCTGCACCACGCGGCCTGTCCCGTCGCCGTCGTCCCGCACGCCTGACCACAAGCCGCACGCCCTGACACACCCACAGCTGACCAGAGCGCCTTTACGCCCTGACACACCCCACACGAGACACGGGAGGCACCGTGGCACACGTACGACTGACCACGCTGGACGCCCACTGGCGCGCTGCGAACTACCTGGCCGTCGGCCAGATCTACCTGATGAGCAACCCCCTGCTGACCGAACCGCTGCGGCCCGAACACATCAAGCCGCGCCTGCTCGGCCACTGGGGCACCTCCCCCGGCCTCAACCTCGTGCACACCCACCTCAACCGCGTCATCAAAGAGCGTGACCTGGACGCGGTGTGCCTGTGGGGGCCGGGGCACGGCGGCCCGGCCGTGCTGGCCAACTCCTGGCTGGAGGGCTCCTACAGCCAGACGTACCCCGACATCACGCGGGACGCGTCAGGCATGGCGAAGCTGTTCCGCCAGTTCTCCTTCCCCGGCGGGGTGCCGAGCCACGTGGCTCCGGAGACGCCCGGGTCGATCCACGAGGGCGGCGAACTCGGCTACTCCCTCGCGCACGCCTACGGAGCCGCCTTCGACAACCCGCACCTCCTGGTCACCTGCGTCATCGGTGACGGCGAGGCCGAGACAGGACCGCTGGCCGCCTCCTGGCACTCCAACAAGTTCCTCGACCCGGTCCACGACGGCGCTGTCCTGCCGATCCTCCACCTCAACGGCTACAAGATCGCCAACCCGACGGTGCTCTCGCGCATCCCGGAGGCCGAACTGGACGCCCTCCTCAAGGGATACGGCCACGAACCGCTGCACGTCAGCGGCGACGACCCACGCAAGGTCCACCAGGCGATGTCCAAGGTCATGGACCAGGCCCTGGACCGCATCACCGCCATCCAGCAGGCCGCCCGGAACGGCGGCGCGCACGGCCGCGCGCGCTGGCCGGTGATCGTGCTCCGTACGCCGAAGGGCTGGACCGGGCCGGCGAGCGTGGACGGCGTGCCGGTCGAGGGAACTTGGCGCTCCCACCAGGTCCCGCTCTCCGGAGTACGCGAAAACCCGGAACACCTCGCCCAGTTGGAGGCGTGGCTGCGCTCCTACCGGCCGGAGGAACTCTTCGACGAGCACGGCCTCCCCACCCCCGAAGTCCTCGACTGCATCCCGGAAGGCCACCGCCGCCTGGGCTCGAACCCGCACGCCAACGGCGGCCTGCTCACCCGCGCACTTCCCCTCCCGCCCCTTGAGCACTTCGCCGTCCCCGTCGAGAAGCCCGGCACCACGCTGCACGAACCCACCCGGGTCCTCGGCGGTCTCATCGCCCACGTCATGGCGGAGACAGCCGAGCGCCGTGACTTCCGCGTCGTGGGTCCCGACGAGACGGCCTCCAACCGGCTCGGCGCGCTCTTCGACGTCACCGGCAAGGCCTGGCAGGCCCAGACCCTCCCCACCGACGAACACCTCACCGGGGACGGGCGCGTCACCGAGATCCTCTCCGAACACCTCTGCCAGGGCTGGCTGGAGGGCTACACCCTCACCGGCCGCCACGGTCTCTTCTCCTGCTACGAAGCGTTCGTCCACATCGTCGACTCGATGGTCAACCAGCACATCAAATGGCTGAAGACATCCCGCCTGCTGCCGTGGCGCGCGCCGGTCCCCTCCCTCAACTACCTGCTGACCTCGCACGTCTGGCGCCAGGACCACAACGGCTTCTCGCACCAGGACCCCGGCTTCGTCGACCACGTACTCAACAAGAGCCCCGAGGTCGTCCGCGTCTACCTGCCGCCGGACGCCAACACCCTGCTCTCCGTCGCCGAACACGTCCTGCACAGCCGCGACTACGTCAACGTCGTCGTCGCGGGTAAGCAGCCCTGCTTCGACTGGCTCTCCCTGGACGAGGCCCGCACCCACTGCGCCCGTGGTGCCGGCATCTGGGAGTGGGCCGGATCGGAGACGGGCGGGCGCGAGCCCGATGTGGTGCTCGCCTGCGCGGGCGACGTCCCCACCCAGGAAGTCCTCGCCGCGGCCCAGCTGTTGCGCCGGCACCTGCCCGACCTCGCCGTCCGCACGGTCAACGTCGTAGACATGACGCGACTCCTTCCCCGCGAGGAACACCCGCACGGCATGCCCGACTCCGAGTACGACGCCCTGTTCACCCCCGACAAGCCCGTCATCTTCGCCTACCACGGCTACCCCTGGCTGATCCACCGCCTCGCCTACCGCCGCACCGGACACGGCAACCTGCACGTCCGCGGCTACAAGGAGGCGGGCACCACGACCACGCCGTTCGACATGGTCGTACGCAACGACCTGGACCGCTACCGCCTCGTGATGGACGTCATCGACCGCGTCCCCGGCCTCGCCGTACGCGCCGCGGCCGTCCGCCAGACCATGGCCGACACCCGCACCCGCCACCACGCCTGGATCCGCGCCCACGGCACCGACCTCCCCGAGGTCGCCGACTGGACCTGGAACGGCTGACCCTCCGAACGCACCGTGGAGGTGCGCACCATGCTCACGCAACTGACCGTCACCGCAGGCATCGACGGCTCGCCCGAGAGCCTGGAAGCCGCGGCCTTGGCGGCCCGAGAAGCCCTGCGCCGCGACCTGCCGCTGCACCTCGTCCATGCCTACGACGTGCCCTCGGAGCGAAGCCATCCGCCGGAGACCGAGGTGCCTTTCCACCGCGAGAGCGGTGCGCTCGACCGCGCCGTCGTTCAGCTCTCCTACGCGCACCCCGCCCTGGGGATCCTGGACGAGCAGGTCACCGGACCACCGGTGCAGGCACTGTTGGCAGCGACCGAATCCTCGGCCCTGCTGGTGCTCGGTTCACGCGGCTTCGGCGCGCTCGCCGGCGTCTTGGTCGGCTCGGTGGCCCTGGCCGTCGCGGCCCGGGCCGACTGCCCGGTCGTCCTGGTACGGGCGGGAGGAAAACCCGAGGACGATCGTGAAGGCTCGGCAGCAGGCCCGAACCGCCGCCCGGTCGTGCTCGGCCTCGACCTGGACCGGCCCTGCGACGAGCTGCTGGAATTCGCCTTCCTCGCTGCGGCCTCGCGCCACGCGCCGCTCCATGTCGTGCACACCTGGGCGGTTCCTCTCGTCCCCACCGCTGACGCCACCGATCCCACGGTGGCGAAGTCCCGCCTTCTCTCGGCCTCGCTCACTCCCTGGCGGCACAAGTTCCCAGGGACGCAGGTCACCGAGCGGCTCGTGCACGGTCTGGCCGGCCATCATCTGGTCAAGGCCGCTGCGGACGCCGGCCTGCTCGTCGTCGGCCGCCGCATCTCTGCAGGGGCGCGCCTCGGACGCACCGCTCACGCGGCGATACATCGCACCCGGTGCCCGGTCGCGATCGTTCCGCACTCCTGATGGCTACCCGCCCCGCTGAGGGCGACGCGGCCACCAACAGCTCTGCGGCGGATCCCAGCAGCGCCGGACTCACCGCTGCCCACCGGTTGGCCTCAGCTCGGCTCCGTTCTCCGCCCACGTCGTCAGGACAACGACAGGTCACACGACTCCCCCGGCGCGACCGAGACGGCCCGGCCCGGCAGTTCGATGTCGATGGGCGAGCGGTCGGAGGCGGGCACGGCGACGTGCAGCCTGCCCGGTCGCATGCGCAGCCGAATGCCCCAGTGCCCCTGGTAGCGCAGTGCGAAGCCGTACTCGGAGAGTTCCGGGAGCGGCACCGGGTCCAACCAGAGGGCGCCTCCCCGCGCCTCCAGGCCGGTCAGGCCCCGTTGCACGAGGTCGAGCGTGCCCGCCATGGCGCCGAGGTGGATGCCCTCGCCCGTGGTGCCGCCCTGCAGGTCGGCGATGTCGCCCTCCAACGCCTCCTGAACGAACTTCCAGGCTCCCGCGCGCCGCACCCTGGCAAGGACCCAGCCGTGCACGAGGCCGCTGAGCGTGGAACCGTGGCTGGTCCGCCGCAGATAGTGGTCGACCGTGCGCTGCCAGGTGTCCGCGTCCAGCGCGTACCCCAACCGGTCGAAGAGGGAGCGGAGTTCGGCCGGGGAGAAGAGGTATCCGAGCATCAGCACATCGGCTTGCTTGGAGGCCTGGTAGCGGTTGACCGTGTCGTCCTCGGCCTCCAGGATCCGGTCGAGGCGGCGGATGTCGCCATAGCGGTCGCGGTATCCGTCCCAGTCCAGCTCCGCCAGGTCGCCGTATCCCTCGAACTGGCTGATCACCCCCTCGTGGAACGGCACATGCAGGGTGCGCGACACGTCCTCCCACAGTTCGATCTCCCCGCCGTCGAGCCCGATCCTCTCCACGAGTTCCCGCCGCCGCGGCTCGGGCAGACCACGCAGCACATCCAGGGCCCTGGCGAGGACCCAGGCCGCCGTGACATTCGTGTACGCGTTGTCGTCGAGCCCCGGCTCCGACGCGTCCGGGTAGGCGTCGTGGTATTCGTCGGGACCGACCACGCCGCGGATTCGGTGCCGAGCGAGGTTCTCGTCGTACGTTGCCGAGTCCGCCCAGAAGCGAGCGATCTGGAGCAGCATCTCGGCGCCCTTGGTGTGCAGGAACTCGGCGTCCCCGCTCGCCTCGCAGTAGCGCCACACGTTGTAGGCCACGGCCGAGCCCACATGGTGCTGGAGCCGGGAATTGTCCGGCAGCCAGCGCCCCGAGCGCGGGTTGAGGTGCAGCTCCTGTGTCTCCTCACGGCCGTCGCTGCCGCTCTGCCAGGGGAACATGGCCCCTGCGCGGCCGGCATCGCGTGCGGCGGTGCACGCCCGTTCCAGGCGTCGGTGCCGGTAGGTGAGCAGTGCGCGCGAGACTTCGGGGAAGTGCAGGTTGAGGTAAGGCAGGACGAACAGCTCGTCCCAGAAGACATGGCCGCGGTACGCCTCGCCGTGCAGGCCTCGCGCGGGGACACCGACGTCCAGGTCAGCGGTGTGCGGGGAGAGCGTCTGCAGGACATGGAAGTGGTGCAGGCGCAGGATACGGCCCGCCTCGCCGGGCACGTCCAGTTCGGCCCTGCGCCACAGCTGGTCCCATGCGGTGAGGTGCGAGTCGAGCAGTTCGTCGAAGCCGGGCGCCCGGCCGACCCGATCGACGGCCGCCTGCAGGGGGTCGCTGATCGCCGGGTCGTGGGAGGTGTACAGGGCGATGGTCTTGTCGACGGTGACGGTGCGCCCGGGTTCCAGGTCGAGCTCGAAACGCTGGACGGCCCGCCCGGCCTCCTGCCGCGTCACCGCCCGCGCGGAGCCCCCCGTCGTCGTCCGGGCGGCCATTCCCACCCGGACATCGGACGTGGTGGTGCGACAGCGCAGCCACACGGTGTCCGCGTCGTCGTCGCTTCCGGTGTGGACGTGCGTGAGGTGGTCGGAGTTCAGCTGCCGATAGCGCGACACTCCCGCGTTGGTGACGGTCCCATCCAGCGCCGCCTCGACCTCCAGGGTGACGGGCGGGCCATCGACGGTGAACTCGGTGCGCAGGAGCGCGAGATGGGGGTCGGCCATATGGACGATGCGCAGCTGGCGCACGGCAAGCACCCGCCCTTGCCCGCGCCCGTCCTCGTACCGGAGGTTGCGTTCAAGGACGCCGGACTGCAGGTTCAGGGTCTGTCGCAGCGCGACGAGCGTGGTCGAGTCCGGGGTGAGCCACTCCCCCGCCTCGTCCCGGTCCTTCAGGCGGTAGCGCAGGGGCAGCCAGTCGGGCAGGTTGACCATGTCCTCGTTCTCGACCTGGCGGTCCGCGACGTGCGAGGTGAGCCGGTTGTAGCAGCCCGCCACGTACGTCCCGGGGTAGTGCACGTCGTCGGCCGGGCACTCGGGGGCGGCACCCCGCGTGGCGAAGTAGCCGTTGCCGAGCGTGCAGAGCGACTCCCTGAGCCTCTCCTTCGCCGGGTCGTACCCCTCGTACTCCCAGATCCAGTCCTCGATCTTCTCCTTCATGGCCTCCCACCTTCGCCAAGCAGTTCCCCGAGGTCGTCCACGACGATGTCCGCGCCGTGCCGCAACAGAGCCGCCCTGGTGCGGGCCGTCGCGTTCCTGTCCACGCCGATCACCACACGGAACCCGCCGCGCCGCCCCGCCTCGACACCGGCCAACGCGTCCTCGACGACGACGGCGTCCGCCGCGGGCACGCCGATGCGGCGCGCCGCCTCCAGGAACAGCGCCGGATCCGGCTTCCCCGCGAGTCCGAGCCGGGCCGCCTCCGCGCCGTCGACGAGTGCGTCGAAGCGCGACAACACCCCGGCGTGCTGGAGGAGTTCACGTGCATGCCGGGAGGCGGAGGCCGCCGCGAGCGCGATGCCTTCGCCGCGCAGGTCACGCAGCAGGCGGACGGTGCCCGGGTAGGCGTCGATGCCGCCCTTGCGCAGCCGCTCGACATAGCGGCGCTCCTTGTCCGCGGCCACCGCCTCCACTGTCTCGGCGGGCAGCCGCAGCCCGCGCGAGGCCAGGAAGGACGCGGCGCCATCCAGGCGCGACTTGCCGTCGACGTACCGCAGGTAGTCCTCGCGCACGTCGAACGGCCTTCGCTGCTCGGGCAGTTCGGGCGGATGCTCCACGAGGAACGCGTCGAAGGCCCGCTTCCACGCTTCGGCGTGCACCCGTGCCGAGTCGGTGATCACCCCGTCGGTGTCCAGGACGACTCCCCGTACGCCCCGCAGCGCGGCCGGGATCACAGGCGCGCGGCTACGTAGGTGGTCAGGTCCAACAGCCTTTGGCAGTAGGCCCATTCGTTGTCGTACCAACCGAAGACCTTGACCAGGTCTCCGTGCGCCTGGGTGAGGGCCGGGTCGAAGACGCAGGAAGCCGCGTCGCCGATCACGTCACGGGAGACGATCGGGGCGTGCGACACCCGCAGGACGTCCCGCAGCCGTCCGTCCGCCGCCTCCTCGAACGCGGCGTTGACCTGCTCCGCGGTGGCCTCACGCCGCAACACCACCGTCAGATCGGTGAGCGATCCGTCCTCGACCGGCACGCGGACCGCGAGGCCGTCGAGCACACCGTCGAGTTCGGGCACGACCTGGCCGACGGCGCGGGCGGCGCCGGTACTGGTCGGGATGATGCTCAGCGCGGCCGAACGGCCACGGCGCAGGTCCTTGTGCGGCCCGTCCAGGAGCGCCTGATCGTTGGTGTAGCCGTGAATGGTGGTCATCAGTCCCTTGGTGATGCCGAAGTGCTCGTGAAGCACAGTCACCATCGGCACGACGCAGTTGGTGGTGCAGGAGGCCGCGGAAACCACATGATGCCGGTCCGGCTCGTACGTTTCGTGATTGACGCCCATCACGATGGTCGTGTCGGCGTTCTTGCCCGGCGCGGAGAGCAGCACCTTGCGCGCGCCCGCCTTGAGGTGCAGCGCGACGGCGTCCCGGTCGCGGAAGCGGCCGGTGGACTCGATCACGATGTCGGTGCGGTGTCCGCTCCAGTCGAGGGTGGCGGGATCGCGTTCCGCCGAGACGGCGATGCGTCGGCCGTCCGCGGTGATCGACGTGTCGTCGTGCGAGATGTCCGTCCGCAGCCTGCCGTACGTGGAGTCGTACTCGAGCAGGTGCGCCAGGGTCGCGGGCGCGGCGATGTCGTTGACCGCGACCACCTCGATGGCGTCGCTCTCGCGCCGGTCCAGGGCAGCGCGCAGACAGGTGCGGCCGATACGGCCGAATCCGTTGATCCCCAGGCGGATGGTCATGAGCAACTCCTCATCGTGACAGGCGGGTTGTCACCCTCGGTGCCGATGGCCGAGTACCAACAGATCCGCCGTGTCGGTCAGCCCGGTCCGGACTGCGGGCGTGGGCCCTCCGAGTGCGCTTCGTGTCACGCTCCCACCGCCGGGCTGCCCGGGGCAGGGGCCGATCGGGACCCATTCGGCGCCGGATTCCTCCGTAATGTCGTTTCGCGACACGGACGTTCGATGGCCGGAGGCGGGTGCGTGACTTGCCCGCGCCCACCTCGCGCGAACGCAGCCAGTGGTACTTCCAGCGCTACACGGAACACCTCCCCACGGCGGGGGAGATCGTCCTCTTCGACCGGAGTTGGTACAACCGCGCGGGCGTCGAGCACGTCATGGGCTTCTGCTCCAAGGCCGAGCACCAGCGCTTCCTCCACCAGTGCCCGATCTTCGAACGCCTCTTGGTGGAGGACGGCCTACTGCTGCGCAAGTACTGGTTCTCGGTCAGCGACGCGGCGCAGGAACAGCGCACGCCTGAACATGATCGCCCATCTACTGTCGACCGTCCCGTACCACGATGTGCCACCACCGGAGCTAAGCCTTCCGCCCCGGCCCCCGAACACGGGATACCAACGGCCGCCACGGGACCTCCAGTCGTACGTCCCCGATCACGCCGCAGGGGCCGTCACCACCCCAGACGTAGGGCGTGCCGAGCTGCCCTTGGCGTAGTTGACGGCTCGCTGGGCGAGGGGGAGCCCGGCGCCAGCAGTTGACGGACAGTCGTGCTCGTAGGGGCGTTGGTTCATTGCCCGGTCCAACGGCTCTGCGGCCCCGGGCGGCGGGTCGGCCGTACGGGTAGCGCTGTCCCGCGACGCGGGCTCGAGGCTCGCCCAGTTCGATCCGCCGGCGGCACGCGACGCACCCGGTCCCGGGAACGCCGCTGGCGGAGGCGGCCACCTGTCAGCTCCATCACGCGCGCGTACCGGCACTCGGGCGACATCAGGGAACTGCCGTCTGCCAAGTTCCACACCCGCTGCACCAGATCGGCGCCTACAGGCGCTCGACGGCGAAAGTTGTGTCCTTGAGGCCGTTTCGGGGAGCCGAAAGGGGACTACCGGCCTCAGGCCCGACGTAAATAGTTGATCCCGCTTTGGCCTGGTGCGGCCCGTCGAATTCCTCAACCGGGGACCCGATACTCCACAGGCCGTCGGTGTCGACCTCAAGGAAGCCGAATTCCGCGGGGCCGGCCGAGGGCTTGTACCAGTTGTCCCACTCCCACCTGCCGTCCGAGTTTCCCCACAGCTCCACCACGGAGCACTCCCCGTGACTTGTGGCCGTGCCCTCTTCCGCTGTGCTCGCCGCGCCTGGGGCCGTCCGCGGCGTTGAGATGGATTCCTTGGGCTCGGGGACCCCGGCGATCCGGAACACCTGGCTCTTCGAGAGCGGGCCGTACCGCTCGTTCGCCTCCCTGATCTCCTCGATCTTCTTGTCGCTGAGCGGAACAGCCTGCCCGCTGGCCTGCCCCGTATGCCGCCGCGGCGGCACTCCCGGATGAAATGAACACGCTAGAGCTCGCCCGAAGGCGATCTCCATGCCTTTCGGCCGTGCCCGAAACACCGGACGCGTCCTGGACCACGTACGCGATATGCCGTCCGTCGGGGGTGGGGCGCGGGTCGATCACCGGTCCGGAGACCGGGAGTTCATGAGGTCATCGGACCACTTCAGCCTCCGCAATGTTGCCCTCGGCACGTGTGATCGTGCTCCGCCTGGACCTGACCATCGCCGCCAAAGACAGCAGGCCGAACGCTTGCGAGACCAAGCCGCAGCCGAGTTGTTCCTCATCCTGGCTGGCGGCGACCTGGTGACGGATGCTGCCCGGCTCATGCCGGGGTGATCGCGCGGTGAAGTGTCGCGTTGTGGTCGAGGATGATGCCGCCGTGCGCGTGCATGTGTTCGGCGCCGGCCCAGAAGCGGCGACGGAACTCGGCGGCGCGTCGGGCCGACAATGACTCGTCCACGGCCATGGCCATGGACATCTGGGACTCCAGCAGCTCCCAGAGCGCCGATGGGCTGGGCACCTGTACGGCTGCCGCGACTTGTCGTTGCGTCAGCTCAATGAATCCGGCCTCGGCCAGCAGGGCGGCCGGGTCCGCGGGGGTCGCGGCGTCTACGACGGGGGCAGGGCCTGGGGCGGGCCAGAACTCCTGGGCCAGCAGGGTGAGCCACTCCCACCGGGCGCGGGCTCCGTTTACCGACAAGGCGACCGTCCCGCCCGGTGCCAGGACCCGGCGTATTTCGGCCACCGCTGCCGCGGGGTCCTCAAGAATCTCCAGCACGTCGGCAGCGACAACCGTGTCGAAGGTGCCGCGGGAAAAATCGAGTCGTGTCACGTCCATCTGCCGGACGATGATCTCCGGTACGTCCGCGGCGAGCCGACGCACCATTGCGGGTGTCACATCGATCGCGGTGACGACGCAGCCGCGGGCCACGGCGGCCCTGGCGGCCGCGCCGCGCCCGGCTCCCACGTCAAGGAGCCGGGTCGCCGGTGCCGGATCCACGAAGTCGATCAGTCGCTGCCCGAAGTCGGCCGCGTACATAGCCAACTCCTCGTAATGGTCCGCGTGGTCCTCGAACCACCGCATGTGGGTATTCGCCTCGGTCACGGGCCCTCCTTGGTCATGGACGGGACCGCGCACGGGGCGCCGCGGGTGCCTCGGACGCGGCGACGCGCTGCAGAACGGTGTAGCCGAGTTGGACGTCGGGATTGTCGTTGAGCACGGTGCCGTACAGCTCGGTCCAGGAGTGGAAGCTGTTCTTCGGCATGGCCACTGTGCGCAGGCGGGCGATGGTCACTTGAGCGGGCAGTCCGAGAGCTGACAGATACGTGGCCAGCGCGAGGGAGCGCGGCAGGCAGAGACCGTCAGGGAGCACCGTGCGATGGACCAGTTGGGAGGCGAAGACCTCCCGGCGGGCAAGCCGGAGCGCGGTGCCGGCCGGGAGGGCGGCCAGTGCCGCCGATCCGGGGCCGGGGCGCAGACGCCGCAGATACAGGTGCGCCACTGACCAGCCGTGCCGACGGTAGATCCACAGCGCGCGGAAGGTGCGCCCCACGGCGTACGCGCGGAGCGGGAGAGGGATGCGTGGCGGGGTGGTGGCCGGGTCGAGGTCGGACAGGAAGAACTCCCCGTCCGGTGTGGTGGCGGCTCTGCTCATCGCGGGCCCTCTTGCGTGGCGGCCAGCAACGCACGGTCGCGGAGCTGGCCGGTGAGCTTGGCAAGACCGGATTGGAGGGTCTGGTCCGTGGCGTCGATCTGCTCGCGGAGGCGGCCGACCACATCGTCCACGGTGTCGCCGTGCAGGGCCGCCCGCAGCATGAGGGTGGCCGTCGAGTTCAGAGTCAGGTAGACACCCCGGCGGGTGTCGAGAATGACCCCCGCGCCGTCGGTGTCGTCGAAGACGGCGTGCTCAGCCAGCCGTACGAGAGGCATCGCGAACACCCTTCTGGGTAACGGAGGCCCGCCGTGCGTCGCCGCGCAGGAACAGCTCGGTCATGGCGGCGCAGATCAGCTGTTCGGCATTGCGGCGCAGGCTCGCCGGCTCGGCCAGCACACGGGCGAGCTGCCGCGGATCCACGATGCCCATCCGAATGAGGTGCGCGTCCGGGCGCCCGATCAGGTCTGCCAGTACCTGGCCGTGGTTGAGGACATAGTTCTTGTGCGGCGAATCCAGCCACAGCCGTCCGTAGCGGCGCCAGATCCTCTCCGGGAGCCGGGTGGACAGGAGCAGCCGGAGCACCGGCTTGGTGATCAGCCTCCCCTGGTAGGGCAGGAGCCGGTAGGCGTCCGGCATGCGGGCCGCGAGGCGGCGAATGCCCTTGTCGCCCAAGGGACTGCACAGTTGGATTCCCCGCGGTCGCCAGACGCTGAGGTCCACGCAGTGGTCCCGGGCCGAGTACGCGTCGTTGAACCGGTCGTCGGGCACGCCGGGAAGCGGGGTGAGGAAATCGGTGGCTCGCGCGTTGTCCCCGGTCGGCACCAGATCGCCCAGAACGGATGAGGACGCACTGGCGCTTCGGAGGATGCGGGAGGACTCGAAGCGTGAGCACAGCAGCCCCCGGCACAGCGCCGCCTTCTCTCGCAGGCGGAGATCGCCGTGCAGTACCTCGTAGAGCCCGTAGCGCGTCGGGCCGAAGACCATGTCACCATCGCGACCCCAGGTCAGGAAGGTGATTCCGTCGCGCTCGATGCGGTCGGCGATCTGCTCCTGCCACCGGAAGGCGATGTTGTTGTAGGGATGCGGGAGCTCCCATTTCTCGGAGAGATAGCCCTCGTCGTGGTCCATCATGACCGGCACGAAGGGTACGCCCAGGTGGTCACAGATCTCCCGTGCGTAGCCCGACTCATCGGCGAGAGGGTCATCGGTGGCCTGGTGGTAGGCGACCACGTCGGCTCCGGAGTCCACCAGGGCCGTGAGCACCGCCCCGGAGTCAAGACCGCCGCTGAGCAGGATGCCGATCCGGCCGCGGCCGGTGTACGGGCGCACCGCCTGCAGAATCAAGTCGTAGGCGATCTCGGCGTATTCCGGCATCGTGGTGTGCCGGGGCAGTTCCAGCGGAACGACGGGGTCGTACTCCACGACGGTTGCGCGGTCGCGGTCGACGACCACCACCTGTCCGGGCAGGACCGGCGTGAGGTTGTCATAGATGAACACCTCGTCGCCGCGGCACGAGCGCCAGATCGCCTCGTGGTCGAACTCCTCCGGGCCGTCGAGCAGATCGGTGGGATCGGTCGACCACCGCAGCAGTGCGCCGTCCCTGCGATGGAGGAGACCTTCCCGGCTGGTGGCGCTCCGGAAGAGAAAGACTCTGTGCTCGGTCACCAGACAGCCGGCCAAGTCTCCGGGCAGCCGCGCCAGTTCGGCGTAGCGGGCATTTTTGAGGGCGGAGGCTATCTGCCGTGCCCGGTCAGGCGTCACCGGCCCCATGACAGGTCCGGACAGCAGCAGCCGCTCCCGGTCCGCAGGGGCCGGAACCCGAGGAGCGTCCGGTGCATGCCACTGCACGGCGAGGCGGCCCGTCTCGGGAGGTGCCGGGCGTTGTCCGAAGGGGGCGGCCACATAGGTGATGCGGGAGTCGGGATCACCGAAATGAACCTGCCCGCAGCAACCCGTGTAGTCCCCGACCAGAACAGACCCCGTGCCCGTCACCGGACGCTCCCCTCCGTACGCGCGAAGCGCTGTCCGTCGCTACGGCTCCCTCCCCGGGCATGCCTGCCCGGGGAGGGAAATGGACTCACAGCAGCACGCGGTGGGCCGGGTTGTCGTGTACGAGCAGGCCACCCATGGCCGTCAGCTCCTCGACCGTGCCCAGCTCCTCGACCTCAGGCTCCACATAGGGCCGCTTTGTGATCGATTCCTTGCCCGTGTCATGTTCCATGGCCATCTCCTTGCTCGTCGCAAGTGGGGGTGTGCGGCCTCCACCGTCCCGCCCCGGCACAGCGCGCGGAAGGCCGTATCCGGCCCTGCGCAAACACCTGGAGGCACACATCTCCTCTTGCGGCGCTCAGTCGGTGGCCAGAAACTGGGTGGCGGCCAGCTCCCCGTACAGCGGGTCGGCGACGAGGAGTTCGGCGTGCGTGCCCACAGCCCTGACGCGGCCGGTGTCCATCACCACGATGCGGTCGGCCATGGTCACGGTGGACAGTCTGTGCGCCACCACGAGGACCGTGGTGGCGTGTGCCGCCTCGGCCACGGTCTCGCGCAGCGCCGCCTCGTTGACCGCGTCGAGTTGCGAGGTGGCCTCGTCCAGCAACAGCAGCCGGGGGCGGCGCAACAGCGCACGGGCGATGGCCACGCGCTGGCGTTCGCCTCCCGACAGCCGGGTGCCGCGGTGGCCGACTCGGGTGTCCAGGCCTTCGGGAAACGCGGCGACCATGGTGTCCAGGCGTGTGGTGCGCAGCGCTTGGCGAAGATGCTGTTCATCGGCGTGCGGCGCACCGATGAGGAGGTTCTCGCGCAGGGTGCCGGACAGCACGGGCGCGTCCTGTTCCACGTAGCCGATCGCGGCGCGCAGTTGCGCGATCGGCCAGTTCTTGACGTCCTTGCCATCCAGGAGGATGCGGCCGGAGTCGGCCTCGTAGAACCTTTCGATGAGGGAGAACACGGTGGTCTTGCCCGCGCCGGAGGGGCCGACGAAGGCGGTCATGCCGCGCGGGGGGATGGTGAAGCTGACGCCGTGGTGCACGTCGGACAGTTCCGGGCGGTAGCGGAAGCGCACCTGCTCGAAGACGACTGCGGCTGGTGGTGTGCCGGGCCGTGGCGGGTCGGCGACGGGGTCGCCGGACTCGGCCGGCAGCTGGTGGGCCTCCTGGATGCGGGCGACCGCGGCGGCTCCGACCTGGTAGTCGGCGACCGCCCCCACCAGCTGATTGACCGGCGGGATCAGGTAGTACACGTACAACAAGAACGCGACGAGCGTACCCACGGCGACGCTTCCGGAAGCGACTCGGGCGCCGCCGACACCCAGCACCGTCAGGAAGGCCGTCTGTGCGGCGAGCCCGGCGGTGTTTCCGGCGAGCGCCGTCCATTTCGCGGCCCGCACGCTGGCTCGCCACGCCTGGGCGGCAGCTTGGTGGATGCGCTCCTCCTCGCGGTCTTCGGCCCCCGACGCCTTGACGGTGCGCAGCGCCCCGAGCGCGCGCTCCAGCGCGGCGCCCATGAGGCCGACGGACTCCTGGGCCCGGTGGCTGGCCCGGTTGATCCGCGGCACCACCAGACCGATCACCGCACCGGCGATGACGAACACGGCCAGAGTGACTCCGAGCAGCACGGCGTCCAGCAGCCCCATCATCACCAGGGTCGCCGCCAGGGTGAGGGCGCCGGTGACACCACCGACCAGCGATTCGGTGGTGACCTGGCGCAGCAGGGTGGTGTCCGCGGTGACCCGGGCCATCAGGTCGCCCGGTTCCATGCGGTCCACCGCCGGCACCCGCAGGCGCAGCAGGTGGGATACCAGTTTCTTACGGGCCGTCAGGACCACGGACTCCGCGGTGCGCGTGAGCACATAGCTGCCCAGCGCCCCGACAGCCGCGTTGGCCACGACCAGCGCGGTCATGGCCAGCAGGGCACCGGCCACGGCCCGGTCCTGCGCGAGGTTGTCCAGCAGACGCTTCGCCGCCAACGGCAGGACCAGGCCCGTGGCCCCGGCGACCAGGCCCAGCAGGCCGCCGACGGCCAAGGCGGGGCGGTGGGGCCGCACATAGCCGAGAAGGATCTGGCGCGTAGTCCGGGGAGAAGGCTTCTCGTACGGCGGCGCGCCCAATGGGTCTCCTCGATGCAGTTCCCGGGACGTCGATGTCGGACTCGTCCCCAGGATCCAGGACAACCCAAGCCGGCACAGCATCCGGTCCTGGCCGATGGCGGCCAGGACCGGATGCTGACCTCAGACCACTCCCTGCGCGGTCATCGCATCCGCAACTCGGAGGAAGCCGGTGATGTTGGCGCCGAGGACGTAGTCGTCCGCGGCGGCGCCGTACGTCTCGGCGGTCTCGCGGCACTGAATGTGGACGTCCCGCATGATCGCGGCGAGACGGGACTCGGTCTGCTGGAAGCTCCAGGTGTCGCGGGCGGCGTTCTGCTGCATCTCCAGGGCGGAGGTTGCCACTCCGCCCGCGTTGGCGGCCTTGCCGGGACCGAAGAGCACCCCGCCCTCCCGGAACACCTCGACGGCCTCGGGCGTACAGGGCATGTTGGCCCCCTCGGCGACGGCGAGCACACCGTTCTTGACCAGAGCGGCGGCGTCTTCGCGCCGCAGTTCGTTCTGGGTCGCGCACGGCAGCGCGAGATCGCAGGGGACGTCGTACACCGTGCCGCGGGCGGAGAAGCGTGCGGTCGGCTTCGCGTCGGCGTACGCGGAGATGCGTTCGCGGCGGACCTCCTTGATGTCCTTGAGCAGGTCCAGGTCGATGCCCTCCTCATCGACGAGGTAGCCGGAGGAGTCGGAGCAGGCGATCACGCGGCCGCCCAGGGCATGCACCTTCTCGATGGCGTAGACGGCGACATTGCCGGAGCCCGAGACCACGACCCGGCGTCCGTCGAAGCTCTGGCCGCGGGTGGCGAGCATCTCCTGGGCGAAGTAGACGGCGCCGTAACCGGTGGCTTCGGTACGGGCGTGCGAACCACCCCAGGCCACCGGCTTGCCGGTCAGGACTCCTGCGTCGTATCGGTTGGTGATCCGCTTGTACTGGCCGAAGAGATAGCCGATCTCACGGGCCCCGACGCCTATGTCCCCGGCGGGCACGTCGGTGTGCTCGCCCAGGTGCCGGTACAGCTCGGTCATGAAGGCCTGACAGAACCGCATCACCTCGCCGTCCGAGCGGCCCTTGGGATCGAAATCGGCTCCGCCCTTGCCGCCGCCGATCGCCATCCCGGTCAGCGCGTTCTTGAAGATCTGCTCGAACCCCAGGAACTTGACGATGCCGAGATTGACGCTCGGATGAAACCGCAGGCCGCCCTTGTAGGGCCCGAGCGCACTGTTGAACTCCACCCGGAAGCCGCGATTGACGCGCACAACGCCCTGGTCGTCGACCCACGGCACCCGGAACATCACCTGCCGCTCCGGCTCGCACATCCTCTCCACGATCCCCGCGTCCACGTACTCGGGATGCCGCTCGAGCACCGGCGCGAGGGAGCGCAACACCTCGTCCACCGCCTGATGGAACTCCCCCTCCCCCGCGCTGCGCCGGCAGATCTGGCCGTAGACATCCTCGATGTACGCCTTTGTATCCATGGTCATATGGCCTTCCCGTTCCGAAAGCCCGGCAACGCTGCCGGGTGGAGTGCCAGCACCCTATGACGGAGCGCCTGCGTCTCTCCTTACGGCCGGTGGAGGCGATCAGTAGAGCTTGTTGACGGCCGTGGCGGTCGTGGTCTTGAAGTCGGTCACCTGGGCGTTCGCGAAGCCGCCCATCCGGCCCCAGGTCACGAGCGTCACCGTCGCGCCGTCGCGGCCCACCGAGAACAGGTTGATGTCGGAGGCCCCCCAAGACGTCACGGTGTGGACGCCGTAGACGTGGGCTCCGTCCTCGGCGTTCACTTTTCCGTAGTACTTCTGCTTCGCGGTGGTCCCGGGGTCCTCCTGCATCACCTTCTTCGCGCACCCTTCGAGCTTCCCGCGCAGGAGGCCCGCGAACTCCTTGGCCCGGCCAGCGCCGCGGCCGCGGCGATCAGTCCCTTGTTCATGCGTACGTTCGTCCTCATGGGTTCCCCCGGATCACTTGGTCGGCCTGCCCATTGGGGCAGAGGCGGCCCGAGCCGCCTTTGCCCCATACGACCCGCTACCCCCCAAGTGCGTTGCCCTCTCCCGTGTCACAGCACTGTCCCCCATGTCACCGAATGGCAACACCCGCGCGGCCGTCGTCCTGTGGGCGGAGGGTCAGGGTCGTCACCATCAGCGGCACCCTCGCGGAGAGCGCTACGGATACCAGCCCTGGCGCGCCCTGCTCTGCCTCCTGGCCGTCGTCCTTGCCGCAGTGCTCCTCGCCGCGCTCGGCCCCGGCGCCCACGGCGGACTCGCCCGCACCGCCCCGAGGGACACAACTACCGTCAGTTGCAGCACTGTCGAGCGCACTCCATCCGGCACAATGCCCCCATGGAGATCTCCCAGCACCTTCAAGTTCTGGACGCCGAGGGCAAGTTGCTGGCCCGCGCCGCCGACACGGCAGGAACGGACGCCGAGGTGGCCACCTGCCCCGGCTGGCAGGTGCGTGATCTGTTGCGGCACACAGGCGTCGTGCACCGCTGGGCCGCGGCGTTCGTCGCCGAGGAGTTCGGATCGCCCCGGCCGATGGGTGAACCGCCCGAGCTTGACGGCCCCGCCCTGGTCGACTGGTACCGGCAGGCGCATGCCGACCTGGTCGGCACGCTCAGGGCCGCGTCGCCCGACGTACAGTGCTGGGCGTTTCTGCCCGCGCCCTCACCGCTCGCGTTCTGGGCGCGGCGACAGGCGAACGAGACGACGATTCACCGCGTGGACGCCGAGTCAGCGCGCGGGGGCGCGCCGTCGCCGATCGGTACGGAGTTCGCCGTGGACGGGATCGATGAGTTGCTCCGCGGGTTTCACGCCCGCTCACGCAGCAGGGTGCGGGTCGAGAAGCCCCGCCTGTTGCGCGTACGGGCCACCGACGGGGATACGGACGCCGCGTGGACCGTACGACTCTCCGAGGAGCCGCCCGTCACCGAGCGAGGCGGCGCCGGTGACACAGACGACGTCGACTGCGAGCTGTCCGGGACCGCCTCTCGGCTCTACCTAGCGCTCTGGAACCGCGCGCCCTTCCCGCACATCGGCGGTGACCCCGCGCTCGCCACACTGTGGCGCGAGACGTCCGGCGTATAGAGCCCCGCGGAGGGAGGGCTACTTGGCGCTGGGCTCCGTCAGCATCCTGCCAAGGACCTCGCGCTGCAGCGGCCGCACCTGCGTGTGCAGCGCGCGCCCCTTCTCCGTGAGGCACACCCGCACCCCGCGCCGGTCCTCGCTGCACATCCCGCGCTCCACCAGGCCGTCCTTCTCCAGGCGGCCGACGAGGCGGGACAGTGCGCTCTGGCTCAGATGCACCCGGCCGGCGATCTCCTGGACGCGGTAGGCGTCGGTGCCGTCCTCGGCCGCGCCCTCGGACAGCACGTCGAGGACTTCGAAGTCGCTCGCCCCGAGGCCGTGCTCATGCAGGGCGCGATCGAGTTCGCACAGAGTACGTGCGTGCACCGCGAGGATGTCGCGCCATTGGTCCACGAGCGCCTGCTCGGCCGTTTTCGCCGCCATGACATCGCACGGTAGCAGAAAAAGCCCCCATTGTTGCATCGGAATTAAATGCACTTGCAGTCAATGCATGTGCATGTACTGTGCTGCGCATGACTTCTCCGCTCACAGCCGACTCCGCGTCCCCGGAGCGCTGGTCCCCGCGCCTGTGGGGCACTCTCCTCGTGCTCTGCGCCGCGATGTTCCTCGACGCACTCGACGTATCGATGGTCGGCGTCGCCCTGCCCTCCATCGGCTCCGAACTGAACCTCTCCACATCGACCCTGCAGTGGGTCGTCAGCGGCTACATCCTCGGCTACGGAGGCCTCCTTCTCCTCGGTGGCCGCGCCGCCGACCTGCTCGGACGGCGCCGGGTCTTCCTGATCGCGCTCGCCGTCTTCGCGCTCGCCTCGCTGCTCGGCGGCTTCGTCGACTCGGGCCCGCTGCTTATCGCGAGCCGCTTCATCAAGGGGCTGAGCGCCGCGTTCACCGCGCCCGCCGGACTCTCCATCATCACGACGACCTTCGCCGAGGGCCCCGTCCGCAACCGCGCGCTCACCATCTACACCACGTGCGCCGCCACCGGCTTCTCCATGGGCCTGGTCCTCTCCGGTCTGCTCACCGAGGCCAGCTGGCGCCTGACGATGCTGCTGCCCGCGCCCATCGCCGTCATCGCGCTGATCGCCGGTCTCAAGCTGATCCCGCGCAGCGCCCGCGAGAAGAACACCGGCGGATACGACGTGCCGGGCGCCGTCACCGGCACGGCGACCATGCTGCTGCTCGTCTTCACCGTGGTCGAGGCCCCGGAAGCCGGCTGGGCGTCGGCCCGCACGCTCCTGTCGTTCCTCGTCGCCGCAGTGCTGCTCGCCGTCTTCGTACGCATCGAACTGCGCACCCCGAGCCCGCTGATCCGCCTCGGTGTGCTGCGCTCGGGGCCTCAACTCCGGGCGCAGATCGGCGCGATGACGTTCTTCGGCGGGTATGTCTCCTTCCAGTTCCTCGCCACGCAGTACTTCCAGTCGCTGCTCGGCTGGTCGGCCCTGGAAACGGCGCTTGCCTTCCTGCCGGCCGGCGCGCTCGTCGCGCTCTCCTCGACGAAGGTCGGCTCGGTCATCGACCGGTTCGGCACCCCGCGGGTCATCGTGGCGGGCTTCGCGCTGCTCGTCGCCTCGTACGTGCTGTTCCTGCGGGTCAGTCTGACCCCGTCGTACGCGTCGATGGTGCTGCCCTCGATGATCCTGCTCGGCTTCGCCTGCGCCCTGGTCTTCCCCTCGCTCAACATCCAGGCCACCAACGGCGTGGACGACGACGAGCAGGGCATGGTGTCGGGGCTCCTGAACACCTCGATCCAGGTGGGCGGCGCGATCTTCCTCGCCGTCGTGACCGCCGTGATCACCGCGGCAGGTGACGGGGCGGGTTCCTCGCCGCAGGCCGTGCTCGACAGTTACCGGCCCGGCCTGATCGTCGTCACCGCGATCGCGGTCGCCGGACTCCTGGTCACCCTCACCGGGCTGCGGACACGACGTACGCAGGATTCGGTCGTCGTCGCCAAGTCGCCGTCCCAGGAGGCGTCCCAGGAGGACGAGCGGGAGCCGGTGGCCGTCCGCGACTGACCTCGACTCACCGTCGTGAACATCAACTCCCGGTCTCCGGCGGGCAGTTCCTTGCCCGCCGGAGGCGCACCCCGGACACTCGGGGCATGGGGCGAAGGACACAGGCCGAGCGGGACGCGGCCACCGTCGAAACCGGCTTCGCGCTGTTCGTCGCCACGAGCCTCGCGGGCGCCGTCTTCATCGCGGTGACGGCGCCGGTCCACTTCTTCGGTGTGACGTCACCCTCGGAACACACCCTCAACCGCGTCGGCGCGATCGTCGCGGCCACGGTCTTCGTGGCGTCCGTGGTGACGATCCTCGTGCGGTACCGGCGGGCGGGTCGGCCCAAGGTGGATCGGCCCAAGGTGGATCAGCCCAAGGCCGATCAACCCAGCCAGCCGGGCCGCACCAAGCCCGACTCGTAGGCCAGGACCACCAGTTGGGCGCGGTCACGGGCGCCGAGCTTCACCATCGTGCGGCTCACATGGGTCTTGGCGGTGAGCGGGCTGACCACCAGGCGGCGCGCGATCTCCTCGTTCGAGAGGCCGATGCCGACCAGCGCCATCACCTCCCGCTCCCGCTCGGTGAGTTCGCCGAGCGGCTCGGCGGCCGCGGGCTCCTTGGAGCGGGCCGCGAACTCGGCGATGAGGCGGCGCGTCACGCCCGGCGAGAGCAGCGCGTCGCCGTCGACCACCGCGCGTACGGCGCGCAGCAGTTCCTCGGGCTCGGTGTCCTTGACCAGGAAGCCCGAGGCTCCCGAGCGGATCGCCTCGAAGACGTACTCGTCGAGCTCGAAGGTGGTCAGCATGACCACCTTGACGCCGTCCAGGTCCGGCTCGTCGGTGATCCTGCGGGTCGCGGCGAGCCCGTCGAGCAGGGGCATGCGGATGTCCATCAGGACGACGTCGGGGCGCAGTTCGCGCACCATGCGGACCGCTTCCTCGCCGTCCGCCGCCTCCCCGGCGACCTCGATGTCCCGCTGGGCGTCGAGCAGTGCCTTGAAACCGGCTCGGACAAGGGACTGGTCGTCGGCGAGCAGTACGCGGATCACTCGTCCTCCTGAGGTGCTGTGCGGGTGGGCAGTACCGCGGTGACCCGGAAGCCTCCGTCGGGGCGCGGGCCCGCCTCGATCGTGCCACCCAGGGCGGCGGCACGCTCCCGCATCCCGGCAAGACCGTTGCCGCTGCCGCCCGCGTCGGCGCCGGTGGCGGGCCCGTCGTCGTCCACGCGCAGGGTGAGCGCCGCCTTCTCGTAGCGCACAAGTACGCGCGCGTGCCGCGATCCGGAGTGCCGTACGACGTTCGTCAGGGCCTCCTGGACGATCCGGAAGGCGGCCAGATCCGCGCCGGGCGGCAGCTTCACCGCCGACCCCTGGCTGTCGACGTCGACGGTGAGGCCCGTACTCGCGGCCTGCTGCACCAGCTCGGGCAGCCGGTCGAGGCCGGGCGCCGGGGCTCGCGGCGCGTCACCGGGCGCACGCAAGGTGTCGAGGACCTGACGCACCTCCCCCAGCGCCTCCTTGCTGGCGGCCTTGATGGTGGTCAGCGCGGTGCGCGCCTGCTCGGGGTCGGAGTCGAGCAGGGCGAGCCCGACGCCCGCCTGGACGTTGATGACGGAGATGCTGTGCGCGAGGACGTCGTGCAGTTCGCGCGCCATGCGCAGGCGCTCCTCGTCGGCCCGCCTCTTGGCGGCCTGCGCCCGCTCGGCGCGCTCCTTCATCCACTGCTCACGGCGTACGCGGGCCAGCTCGGACACCGCGATGATCGCGACGACCCAGACGGCGACGACGGTCTCCTCCCCCCAGGTCCGCGCGTTGTCGTCGTCCGGGGGCAGCCACCGGTAGAGCCAGTGCGCGACCACCAGATGCCCGGCCCACAGCATGCCGACGGCCCCCCATGCCGCCCGCCGGTGCCCCGAGACCACCGCCGCGAAGCAGCCGACCGCCACCGTGACCAGGACCGGGCCGTACGCGTATCCGGCCCCCAGATAGAGCAGCGCGGTCGCGGCCGTGAAGTAGGCCACGGGGACGGGGTGGCGGTGGCGCAGCAGGAGCGATGCGGTCCCGGCCAGCAGGATCAGCCGGGCCGGGATGTCCAGGTCCTCCCGGTCGAGTTGGCCCTCCGCGGCGAACCGCGAACCGACCTGCACGAACACGGTGAGCACCAGCGTCGTCAGCCACGGCAGCCTGCCGCCCTCCGCCGCCTCGTCCCAGTGGTTCCACCAGGGCGGGCCATGCCGCCACATCGGCGGTCCGCCCCAAGGCAGGGGCGGACCGCCGCGCCTGTGTTCGCGCTGCTCGTCCATGTCGGCCACGCTAGACCGCACGGTGGCCGCGGGGCGTCAGCCGTGCGTGGCGATCACGCGTACTCCCGCTGGAGTATCTCGGGGGCGGGCGCCTCTTCCCGCAGGCCGAAGCGCCGGTGCAGTCTGCGCAGGGGTCCCGGCGCCCACCAGTTGGCGCGGCCCGCCAGGCGCATGGCGACCGGCAGCAGCACGACGCGGATGAGCGTGGCGTCCACGAGGATCGTCAGGGCCGTGCCCACGCCGAGCTCCTTGAGGAAGACGACACCTCCGGTCGCGTACGCCAGGAAGGAGAGCGCGAGGATTCCGGCCGCCGCGGTGATCAGCGGCGCGCTGCGCCGGATCCCGGCGGCGACCGCCGGCTCGGTGTCGCCGACCCGCTCGTACTCCTCCTTGATGCGGGCCAGCATGAACACCTCGTAGTCCATCGACAGGCCGTAGGCGACGCAGAACATCAGCACCGGGATGCTCGGCTCGATCGACCCGGTGGGCGTGAAGCCGAGCAGCCCCGACAGATGGCCCTCCTGGAACACCCACACCAGGCAGCCGAACATCACCGACAGGCTGAGCAGATTGAGCACGGTCGCCTTGGCCGGCAGGAGAAGGCTGCCGGTCATCAGGAAGAGGACGCCGAAGGTGGCCAGGAGGATCAGGCCGACGGCGTACGGCAGCCGGTCAAGGAGGGTCGCGCGGAAGTCGGTGGTCTCCGCCGGGTAGCCGCCGACCAGGGCGGGAGCGGGGGCCCGGGTGTCGCGGATCCGCTCGACGAAGGCGGGCACGTCGCCGTACATCGCCGCCTGGGCCGGGACGACGGCCAGGCGTGCGCCGCCGTCGCGGGACGGGATGCCCGACGGTCCTGTGTGGTGGCCGTCCTGGTAGCGGCCGGTGGGCGCGTCGACCTGGAACACGCCCTGGATCCGGGAGAGTTCGGCGGCGTACGCCTGCGTGTCCCGCGCATCGGCCGCCTCGCGGAGCACGATCTGAACAGTGTCCGTCGGCTCGGCGGGGAACTCCTTGTGGATGGTCTCGGACGTCGTGCGGGACGAGGTGCCCGACGGCAGGGTCCGCTCGTCCGGAAGCCCGAAGCGCAGGCCGAGGAGTGGTGAAGCGGCAAGGAGCAGTACGCCGATGACGGCACCCCCGGCGGCGAGGGGGCGGCGCATGGCGGCGCGCGCGATCCGCTGCCAGATGCCACTCGCCGCGACCTGCGGGCGCTCCACGCGATGCCCCCAGCGGGCGAGGGCGGCGGGCAGCAGGAGCAGCGCTCCGGCCACCGCGGTGACCACGACGAGGACACCCGCGTACGCGAACGAGCTGAGGAAGAAGAACGGGAAGACAAGCAGCGCGCTGAGCGAGACCGCCACCGTGACCCCGCTGAAGATCACGGTGCGCCCGGCGGCGGAGGTCGCCCGGACCACCGCGTCATCCTGGGCGTGGCCCGCGTGCCGCTCCTCGCGGTAGCGGTTGATGACGAAGAGGCTGTAGTCGATGCCGAGCCCCAGGCCTAGGACGAGCGCGAGGTTGGCCGCGAACGTCGACACCTCGGTGAGCTGCGCGATCGCCCGCAGTCCCGCGAGCGTGCCCACGATGGACAGCAGGCCGACGCCGACGGTGAGCAGCGCGGCGACCGTGCGCCGGTAGACGAGGATCAGCAGGAGCACCACGGCGGGCAGGGCGAGGATCTCGGCGCGCAGGAAGTCGGTGCGGGCCTGCTCGCCGACTTGTCGTGAGATCTCCTCCTGGCCGCCTACGTCGACGGTCAACTCAGATGAGGTGCGGGCGAGTTGGGGAGAGATGGCGGCGAGCCGCTCGCGCGCGTCGGTGGCGCTTCCCTCCAGGCGGGCGAGGATCAGGGCGCGGTCGCCGTCGGCGGCGCGCAGGGCCGGGCTGCTTCCGGTCCAGTAGGAGCTGACGTCCGTGACACCGGGGATGCCCCGCACCTCGGCGGCAAGTCGACGGGCCGCGGCGGTCGTGCGCGGCGAGTCGACGTCCGCGTCGCGGGCCGTGACGAGCAGGGCGAGGTTGGGGTTCCCGGTGCCGTACTCCTCGCGCAGGATGTCCCCCGCGCGCACGGATTCCGTACCCGGCGAGTCCCAGCGCGCCAAGTCGAGGTCGGCCTGGGCGCCCGCCCCATAGGCGCCGAGGCCGAGGAAGGCCAGGAGCACGCCGATCAGTACGGCGCGGCTGTGCCGCACCACGCATCGGCCGAGCCGGGTGAGCATCGCTGTCTGCCTCTCTCCCGGGATCCCCGTGCGGGATCCGGTGCCGCCACGGTCGCGGTCACCGCTGGAAGGCTCACTGGAAGATCCACTGGAACGCCGGCGCCGGGTTACGCTCGGCCGATGCCTTGTGACGGGATGCGCTTCGAACTTCTGGGTCCGCTACGGGCGTTGCGCGGCGGCGAAGAGGTGCCGCTGGGGCCGCCCAAGCAGCGGGCGGTGCTCGCGGTGCTGCTGCTCCAGGAGGGGCGCCCGATCTCGTACGAGGGCCTGGTCGACGCGGTGTGGGGCGACGAACCGCCCGTCCACGTACGGAACTTGGTGCAGAAGTACGTGTCGGGGCTGCGGCGGGCCTTCGCGGGCGGGGCCGGGACCGAGGCCGGGGCCAAGGCCGGGACCGGGACCGGGGCCAAGGCCAGGACCGAGGCCGGGACCGAGGCCGGGACCGGGACCGGGACCGGGACCGGGGCCGGGACCGGGGCCGCCGGTGGGGCGGTGCCCGCGCTGGCCTGGACCGGCAGCGGCTACCGGCTCTCCGGTGCCGTGATCGACGACCTGCGGGAGCGTCGGCAGGCGATCGACGCGGCGCTCGCCGCGCGGGACGCAGGGCAGCTGCGGCACGCGGGTGAACTCATCGACCGGGCCGAGGCGTTGTGGCGCGGCGAGTTCGCCGAGGGGCTCGGCGCACCGTATCTGGCGGCGGAACGGCTGCGCTGGCGCGAGAAGCGGCTCACCGTCCTGGAGGCCAGGATCGCCGGGGAGATCGAGCTCGGCCGTTCCTTCGAGTACGTCCACGAACTCGTCCGGCTCGTGGCGGCCCACCCGCTGCGCGAACGTCCGGTCGAACTCCTGATGAACGCCCTGTACCGCAGCGGCCGTTCATCGGACGCGTTGCTCGCCTACGAGGCCGCGCGGCACCGGATCGCGGAGGCGATGGGCGCGGACCCGGGGCCCGCGCTGCGGTCACTGCATGAACGGATGCTGCGCCAGGACCCGGCCCTGCTGGCGCCGCACACACCGGCCTCGACGTCCCCCTCGACCTCCGCCGCCTGAGGCTGTGCGCCTACTCCTGCTCCAACAACCCCACGCCATGGGCGAGTTGCTTAGCCGCATACGAGAAGAACTCCGAGCGTTCCTCGACGACGCGGTTGAACTGCCCGAACACCTCGAAGCCCACGAGCCCGAAGAGCTGCGCCCACGCCGCGACCATCGCCGCGATCACCGCCGGCGGCAGATCGGGGGCCAGATCCGCAGCCATCCGCTCGGCCTCGGAGCGCAGCCCCGCGGGCAGCTTCCGCACCGCGACACCACGCTCCCGGTGCGCGTCGCGCACGATCCCGATCAGCAGAAGACCCACGCGCGAGGCCGCTTCGACGGTGGACCGGGGCGCGCTGTAGCCCGGCACGGGCGAGCCGTAGATGAGGGCGTACTCGTGCGGATGGGCGAGTGCCCAGGCCCGCACCGCCTCGCACGTCACCGTCCACCGCCGCACGGGCACGGATGAGGCCACCTCGGCGTGCGCGGCCTCGGCGGCCGCGCCGAGGGAGTCGTAGGCATCGATGATGAGCGCGGTCAGGAGCTCGTCGCGGCTGGGGAAGTAGCGGTAGAGCGCGGAGGACACCATGCCGAGCTCGCGGGCCACGGCCCGCAGCGACAGCTTGGCCGCACCATCGGCCGCCAGCTGTCTGCGCGCCTCGTCCTTGATGGCCGCGGTGACTTCGACTCGGGCGCGGGCCCTGGCTCCGCTCGTGGCACTACTCATGCAGGCAGTGTGCCACGTTCTCGGAGCAGTGCGCTGAAACGAGAGCACCTCACACTTTCGAGAGCACTGCTCTTGCTTTGGATCACCGATCTCGTGCACACTGCTCTAAAGCGAGAGCAGTGCTCTCGGAATCGCTTCCAGCGTAGGTGGTCGCCATGTCTTCGCCCTCTCCCTCCCCCTACTACCTCAAGGGCAGCCCCCTCAACGTCCGGCTCAACGGCGTGATCGGGTGGCTGGCGCGGCGCGGCATCAGCCTGGCGGGCTCCGCCGAGCTCTCCGTACGCGGCCGCAAGAGCGGCCAGATGCAGCGCGTACCGGTCAACCCGTTCACGTACGAAGGCGGGCAGTACCTGGTCTCGGCCCGCGGGCACTCGCAGTGGGTGCGCAATATGCGGGCGGCGGGCGGCGGGGAGCTGCGGGTCGGGCGCAAGGTCCGTACGTTCACCGCCGTGGAGATCCCCGACGCCGAGAAGCTGCCGGTGCTCCGCGGCTATCTGGAGAAGTGGGGCTGGGAGGTCAACCAGTACTTCAAGGGCGTCACCGCCAAGTCGACGGACGCGGAGATCGAGGAGGCCGCGGTCGACCACCCCGTCTTCCGGATCACCGTCACGCACTGAGGCCCGGCCACCCACAGGCGGCCGGGCCCCGAGTCCGGGAGTTCTGGACAGCCCCGGCTACCGGTCGATCGCGGAGAGCGCCCGCCCCGCCAGCGGATGGTTCCGCACCAGCTCGCCGAGTGTCGTCGAGCCGCGGGTGATCCTCGCGAACGCGTTCCACGCGGGCCGGAAGCCGGTGATCGCCGCGTGCAGCACGCCGGGGCGGCGCTCGAAAGCGGTCAGCATGCGCCGCCCGACGCTCATCTCCACACCGAGTCCCGCCTTGACGGCGAAGGCGTAGTTCAGGGCCTGGCGGCGGGCGTCGACCGCGTCGTGCGCCTCGCCGATCCGCACCGCCCACTCCCCCGCGAGACGGCCCGAGCGCAGGGCGAAGGAGATGCCCTCGCGGGTCCACGGCTCCAGGAGCCCCGCCGCGTCACCGCACACCACGACCCGGCCGCGCGAGAGCGGCGAGTCGTCGCTGCGGCAGCGCGTCAGATGGCCCGAGGAGATGCTCGGCTCGAAGCCGGCGAGGCCGAGGCGGGCGATGAAGTCCTCCAAATACCGCTTGGTGGCGGCGCCTTCACCGCGCGCGGAGATCACGCCGACGGTGAGCGTGTCCCCCTTGGGGAACACCCATCCGTAACTGCCGGGCATGGGGCCCCAGTCGATGAGCACCCGGCCCGCCCAGTCCTCGGCGACGCTCGGCGGCACCGGGATCTCGGCCTCCAGACCGAGGTCCACCTGGTCGAGCTTCACGCCGACATGCGCTCCTATGCGGCTGGCGCTGCCGTCGGCGCCGACGACCGCGCGCGAGAGGACCGTCTCACCGCTCTGCAGGACGACCGCGACGGTGCGCCGGTCGGGCACCGCGGAGCCGTGCTGCTCCACGCGCGCGACGGTGACGCCCGTGCACAGTTCGGCGCCCGCCTTCTGCGCGTGCTCGACCAGTTGCTGGTCGAACTCGGGGCGGTTGATGAGCCCGAAGAGCATCTTCTTCGAGCGGCGGGTGCGGGCGAACTTGCCGTCGAGGGAGAACGTCACCGCGTGCACCCGGTCTCTGAAGGGCAGTTCGAAACCGGGCGGGAGCGCGTCGCGCGACGGGCCGATGATGCCGCCGCCACACGTTTTGTAGCGGGGCAGTTCGGCCTTCTCCAGGACGAGGACGCTGCGTCCCGCGACCGCCGCCGCGTAGGCCGCCGACGCCCCCGCGGGCCCTGCTCCCACCACGACGACGTCCCACACGTACTGCGCGTCGTCCGCTGAGTTCTCGCTGCTCACGTTGGTCTACCGCTCCCGATCCAGCTGTTGGCCGCGCTTTCCACGGCATCCTACGGCGGGCACCCCTGACCCCCTCCTGTGGGAGGATCACAGCACCCACATACGTACAACGTCGCACCTACGAGGAGCGTGCCCATGTCGCCGAATCCGATCGCCGAGACCGTCGCCTCACTCATGCCGAAGGCGAAGGCGGAGCTCACTGAACTGGTGGCCTTCAAGTCGGTGGCGGACTTCGACCAGTTCCCCAGGAGCGAGAGCGAGGCCGCAGCGAACTGGGTGGCGGACGCGCTGCGCGCCGAGGGTTTCCAGGACGTGGCGCTGCTCGACACTCCCGACGGCACCCAGTCCGTGTACGGCGTGCTGCCAGGACCCGAGGGCGCGCCCACCGTCCTGCTCTACGCGCACTACGACGTGCAGCCCCCGCTCGACGAGGCTGCGTGGACGACCCCGCCGTTCGAGCTGACGGAGCGCGAGGGACGCTGGTACGGGCGCGGCAGCGCCGACTGCAAGGGCGGCGTCATCATGCACCTGCTCGCGCTGCGCGCCCTGAAGGCGAACGGCGGCGTCCCGGTGACCGTGAAGGTGATCGCGGAGGGTTCGGAGGAGATGGGCACGGGCGGTCTCGAGCGGTACGCCGAGCAGCACCCGGACCTGCTCACGGCCGACACGATCGTCATCGGTGACGCCGGCAACTTCCGGGTAGGTCTGCCGACGGTCACCGCGACCCTGCGCGGCATGACCCTCGTACGCGTCCGCGTCGACACCCTGGGGGGCAATCTGCACTCGGGGCAGTTCGGCGGCGCGGCCCCGGACGCGCTCGCGGCGCTGGTGCGGGTGCTCGACTCGCTGCGCGCCGATGACGGTTCGACGACGGTCGACGGGCTCACCGGTGACGAGGTGTGGGACGGTCTTCAGTACGAAGAGGACGCCTTCCGCAAGGACGCCAAGGTCCTCGACGGTGTCGAGCTGATCGGCGCGGGCACGGTCGCCGACCGCATCTGGGCCCGCCCGGCCGTCACGGTGCTCGGCATCGACTGCCCGCCGGTGGTCGGCGCGACACCGTCCGTGCAGGCGGGCGCGCGGGCGCTGATCAGCCTGCGGGTGCCGCCGGGCGTGGACGCGGCAGAGGCCACCAAGCTGCTGCAGGCGCACGTGGAGGCGCACACGCCGTGGGGCGCGCAGGTGACCACCGAGCAGATCGGGCAGGGCCAGGCGTTCCGCGCGGACACCACGAGTCCGGCGTACGCGGCGATGGCGGAGGCGATGGGCGAGGCGTACCCGGGCGAGGAGATGCAGTACGCGGGGCAGGGCGGATCGATCCCGCTGTGCAACACCCTCGCCGCGCTCTACCCGCAGGCGGAGATCCTGCTGATCGGTCTCAGCGAGCCCGAGGCGCAGATCCACGCGGTCAACGAGAGCGTGTCGCCCGAGGAGTTGGAGCGGCTCTCGGTCGCCGAGGCACTGTTCCTTCAGAAGTACGCGGCGAGCTGACTCGGGCACCGGCGCGTGGGCGTTCACCGTGAGCTGTGAGCCGTGACCGTCAGGGCCACGGCGGTCATCGCGGCGAGAACGCCCCACGCCGGTGTGAAGCTGCCCGTGAGGTCGATCAGCAGGCCGATGGCCGGCGGCGCAAGGACGATGGCGATCTGGTTGACGGACATGGCAAGGCCAAGGGCGAATCCCGTCTTGCCCGGCGGCGCCGATTCAGCGACGTAGGCGACCCACGGGCCGTACCAGCCGTAGCCGAAGAACCCGAGCCAGACGAAGACGGCGCACGCCACCGCGGGTGACCTCCCCGCGGGCGTCATGAGCGCGACCGTCCCCGCGATGACGGCGATCATGCAGATCATGACGGAGGCGTAGCGCCCGGAGCCGCTGCGGTCGCTCCAGGCCGCCAGGCAGACACGACCGGCGACGCCGACGCCCTGGGCCACCACGAGGACGAGGGCCGCCGTGCCCGCCGCCAACCCTGTCGTCCTGTGGAGGTGCAGCACGGTCAGGACCCCGACGGCGTACTGCACCGTGATCAGGCTGGTCCCGGACAGCATGATCTTCACCATGGCCGGTTCGCGGAGCATCCCGAGCCGAGCGTCGAGCTGCTCCCTGAGCGAGGCGTGCGGGCCGCTGTCGTCCTGCCGCTGAGCCCCATCGGTGGGCGGCCGGCGGTAGAACCCCATGAACACGGCGGCCCCAAGGAGCGCGATAAGACCACCGGCCACGAGTGTCGCCCGCCAGCCGAAGTCCTCGGCGACGAGGGGCAGTACGGCCGATGCGAGGGCGGCGCCCAGCGGCAGTCCGGCCTGGCGGATGCCCATCGCCGTCCCCCGCCGGGACGCGTCGAACCAGGCCGCGACCGACTTGCTCCCGCCGGGCTGAATCGTGCTGTATCCCGCGCCGACGACGAGCAGGACACAGAGGAGGGGTACGTATCCGGGCGCCGCGCTGCCGAGCAGCAGGCCCACGCCGACGACACAGGCGCCGGCCCCGACGACCCATCGCTCGCTGACGCGGTCAAGCAGCTCTCCGGCCACCAACAACCCGACCAGCGGCACCAGTTGGGCCGCCGAGAGCAGCAGCCCCAACTGGGCCGTACTCAGGCTCAGTTCACGCTGCAGGTGGATGCCCATCGCCCCGATGCCCTGTACGAAGAAGCCGGCGGCGGCCTGGGTGAAGGTGGCGATGCCGAGGATGGTCCACCGGTACCGCCACGCGCTGCGAACGGGCACTTGCTGATCGGTGGTCATGGGCGCCAGTACAGCGACGGGTCGGGGTGGTTGACGAAGCCGAGTTCGCGATAGAGCGGCTCCCCCTCAGCCGACGCGGACAGGTCCACGCGGGAGACGTCCCGCTCCCGGAACCAGCCGAGCAACTCCCGCATGATCGCGCGGCTGTGGCCGCGCCGCCGGTGCGCCGGGTCGGTGACCACGCCGATCACATGGCCGACCCGGCCGTTGCGCGAGTGCGGCCCGGGGAACCACTGGTCGACGGTCCCGATGCCACAGGCGGCGAGCCCGCCGCCGCTGTCACTGCCGCCGTCGCCGTCGCCGTCCACGACGAGGATCCGCGTGTCGTCCGATGCCAGCTTCTCCTTCAGTACGGCGACCAGGGCGACCCGCCAATCGTCGCCCGCCGACGCGGGGTTGAAGAAGTCGCCGCCCAGGTCGTCGAAGAGCGACGCCCGCAGACGTACGAGCTCCGCGATGTCGTCATCGACCGCCTGTCGTACGGCGGTGTGCTCTCTGGGGGAGGTCGCAGGGTGATGGTGTCCCGTGTGCTGACTCATGCCGTCCACGGTGGTGTAATGGTCTTATGCACCTCAACCCTTACGGCGAGGATGCCGTGAACCTGGCCGCGGACCTGGCCAACCGCCGCCCGGCAAGTCCCGAGGACCTCGCGGACCGCTGCCGTGCCGCCGGGCTGACGCTGGAGCGCCCGGTCACGCCGCGGGACCTGGACCGGACCCTGGCCGCACTGGAGGCGTGGGAGAAGGTCGTCGACGCCTCCGACGAGAACGAGCGCGCCGAGCTGGTCAACCGAATGCTGGCGGAGGCCGCCGCCTACCCGCGCCTGACCGACCACGCGGACACGGGCTGGCACCTGCACTACCGCGACGACCGGAAGCCGATCGGCTCCGTGCTGTTCTCGCTGATCTCCGTGGGCACGGCGCTGCACCTGGCGGGGCGCGGCATGCACCGGCTGCGGCGGTGCGACGTGACGGAGTGCACCACGATCTTCGCCGACACCTCCCGCACCGGTCGGCAGCGCTACTGCTCCCAGCGGTGCGCCAACCGCGACGCGGTACGCCGGCACCGCGCACGCTCCGCCGCCTGAGCGGACCCTAGGCGCTCTCCGGCCCCGAACCGCCGGAACTTCCTACCGACCGACCGGAACGCTCGCCTCCAGGTACAGCGGGATCCCGCGCTCGCGCGCCCGCAGCGCCCAGCGCAGCCGTTCGTAGCGCACGGGAGGCAGCAGCCGGGCCGCTTCCTCCTCGGTGACGAACCGGCAGTCGCGCAGCTCCGGTCCCGGCAGCAGCATCCGCCGCGCCTCATCGCCGTCGAGGTGCCCGCCGTCGAAGAGGAAGCGCATCCCTCCATAGCCGGGCGGCAGGGGCGGCTCCCAGTCGACGACGAGGAGCCGGGGGGCTTCGGCGAGGTGGATGCCCGTCTCCTCCGCGACCTCGCGCACACCCGCGCGCGCGGGAGCCTCGCCCGGTTCGACGACGCCGCCGGGGAACTCCCAACCGGCCTTGTACGTCGGGTCGACGAGCAGCACCCGGTCGTGCTCGTCGAAGAGCAGCACTCCGGCGGCGAGAGTCTCCGCGGTGGGCTCCGGGGTCTGCACGATGTCGCAGACGGACGCGGCACCCGTGCGTACGGCGTCGGCGACGCGCTCGGCGGTCTCGTAGGGAGTGAGCGCGCTGGTGTCGACGCACAGGGCATCCACGCCGAGCCAGCCCGCGAGGGCCGCACGGTAGGGCCCGATGTGGTCGAACGCCCCCTGCCGCACCCGCAGCTCGCCGTCGGGCAGGTCCGCCGGTACGGGCCTGCTGGTTGTCCGCTCGGCTATTCGCTTGGTTATCCGCTCCCGCAGGATCGTTTCGTCCGGGGCCAGGACGACATGCCGTACGGCGATCCTGCGCGAGGCGAGCCCGCCGAAGATCTCGTCGCGGTAGTCCTGGCGCAGCAGGGTCATCGGCACCACGAGTACCCCGCCGACCTCGGCGAGCAACGCCGCGGCGGTGTCCACGACGAGCCTCCGCCAGATCGGCAGATCCTGGAAGTCGCTCACCTCGGCGAGGTGCTTGGGCGGCAGCAGATCGGGCAGTCCGCCGCCGATGACCTCGGGGTCGAAGAGTGTGCTGTTCGGGATCAGCTCGATCAGTTCCCGTGCGGCGCTGGTCTTGCCCGCACCGAACGCGCCGTTGATCCAGACGATCACGGTTCCCCCTCTTCTGTTGGCCCCCTGTGGCTTGCCCGCAACACCCTGCCACGGAAACCAGGCCCTGATGAGGCGGCCAATACCCAGGCCGAAAGCCGACCGGGAGTGTCAAGCGGTTCACTTGCATTTCACCCTATTGGGTGGCAGTGGGACTGCATGAATCGTTCCCGCACTCCAGGGTGCGCCGTCCACCGCTAGCGTGATCCGCCAGGCGCCCCAGCCCCTGGTGACCTCTTGATTCCGGCTCTTCCGACACGGCCCGGTTCCCCCGCAAGGGTCCGGTCGTCCTCGGCACTGGGGGGACCCATGCAGCTCGACGCACTGGACGAATTCGCCTTCGAGGATTCCGACCCACCGCCTCGCGTGTACGGACTCAATGGCGCGGTCGTGGTCGAACTCCACGGCGACATCGACCTGTTGACCTACCCGCGGGTGAACCCGCTGATCGACCCCATCACCGCGGGCCCCGCCCGGACCGTGATCATCGACCTGCGCCAGATCACCTTCTTCGACTGCTCCGGCATCTCCCTGCTGGTCCGCGCACACCGCCGTACGACGACCAGAGGCGGCCACCTGTCCGTGGTCTGCACCCACGCCCTGACGCTTCGCATCTTCAGCATCGCCGGGCTCACGGCCATGCTGTCTCCTGCGCCTACCCTGCGGGCGGCGCTGGACGCGGCGGGGTAGGCCTACTGGCCGAGGGCTATAGCAGCGGCCCTCAACGGGCATCCACGGAAATCCGTTTCGTACGGCGCGGGAGAACTCCTACCCTGGCGGCGTGGCGACTCAGATGATCATTGTCAATGGCGGGTCAAGCTCGGGGAAGTCCGGGATCGTGCGGTGCCTGCAGGCCGTTCTTCCGGATCCGTGGCTGGCGTTCGGAGTCGATTCCTTCGTCGACGCGATGCCCGCGAGGATGCAGGCGTCGGACGAGGGGATCGAGATCGCGGCGGACGGCGGGGTGAGCGTCGGGGCGGACTTCCGCGAGCTGGAGGCGGCCTGGACGGAGGGCATCGTGGCGATGGCCCGTGCCGGCGCCAGGATCATCGTCGACGACGTCTTTCTCGGCGGAGTCTCCTCACAGGAGCGCTGGCAGAAGGCCCTGGGCGAGCTGGACGTGCTGTGGGTCGGCGTGCGCTGCGAGAGCGGGGTCGCCGCGGGCCGCGAGATCGCGCGTGGCGACCGGGCCCAGGGCATGGCCGCGCTGCAAGCGGACGCCGTACACAAGGGTGTGACGTACGACCTGGAGGTGGACACGACGCACACCGAGTCGCTGGTGTGCGCCCAGACCATCGCCGCCCGAATCCGCTGACGCAGCTATCGCGGCCGAGGCATGAGCCCGGTGTCCGTCAGGCGCCCGCGCCGGGGCGGGGCTCGCGCCGCATGGACCACAACACCGGTCCACCGCCCGGCAGTTGCGCCTCCTCACGGACGGTGAAGCCGAAGTGTTCGTAGACGGGGATGTTGGCGGGCTTGGAGGACTCCAGGTAGACGGGCAGACCTGCCGCGTCGGCCCGGGCAAGCCCGGAGCGCAGCAGCGCCGCCCCGTGCCCCTGGCCCCGCGCTGCCGGGTCGGCGCCGATCACCGCCAGGTACCAGTGAGCCTCCTTCGGCCCGTGCTCGGCGGCCGCCTGGACCGCGTCACGGAACAGCCCTGCCCGGTCGCCCAGGATGTCCTGGAGCTCCTGGACGGTCTCCGCGTCGGGAACGGCCTTCTCCTGCCCCTCCGGCGCCACCCAGAAGGCGGCCGCCGCATCGGTGCGCTCGCACACGCCGTGCAGCGCGTACTGCCGGGTGAACAGCGTGGTGAAGTACCGGCCAAGTCCCGCCTCGTGAGAGGCATCTTCAGGGAAGAACCAGCGCATCATAGGGTCGTCGCCGAAGGCACGGGCCAGGGTCCGGCTCACCAGCTGAGCGTCGTCGACCGTCGCCGTCTTCGGGGTGCTCGTTATAGGCATACGGGTCATTCTGCACCCCCGATGATCTTCGTTGGCCTCGGGGTCTTTCGGAGGCCGGTCTCCCTCACCCCTTGCTCGACCCCAGCGTCAGCCCCGCGATGAAGTGCCGTTGCAGCAGCAGGAAGACGAGGACCGTGGGCAGGGCCACCAGGACCGATCCTGCGGCCAGCAAGTTGTAGTCCGTGAAGAACTGGCCCCTCAGGTTGTTCAGCGATGACGTGATCGGGAGTTTGTCGGGGTCGGAAATGAAGATCAGGGCCCAGAGGAAGTCGTTGTAGATCCAGGTGAATTCGAGCGTTCCGAGGGCCGCGAGCGCGGGGCGGCACAGCGGCAGCGTGATGCGCCAGAACTGGGTCCATACGCCCGCGCCGTCCACGATCGCCGCCTCCAGGATCTCCTGCGGCAGCGTCCGCATGAAATTCGAGAGGACGAAGACGCAGAAGCCCACCTGGAAGCCGATGTTGACGATGATGATCGCCCAGTACGAGTCGTACAGGGTGAGGGAATCGGACATCCACCAGGGCAGCGGAATCTTCAGGAACAGCACGTACAGCGGGGTTACCAGGACCTGCGGAGGCAGCAGGTTGCCCGCGGTGAAGAACATCAGCAGGAGCATTCCGCCGCGAATGCGCAGCCGGGACACGGCGAAGGCGACGAACGCAGCGAGGAACAGCGTGATGATGACCGCCGGCACCGCGATGAGCAAGGTGTTGGTGAAGTACTTGCCCATGCCGGAATCGCTGTAGGCCTGGCGGTAGTAGTCGAAGGAGAGGCGATCGGGGAACGAGAAGTAGCCGTTCTGAGCCGTCTCCTCGTACGGGCGCAGGGAGGCGTAGACCGCAAGGAGGAGCGGGGCAAGGAACGCCAGGGAGACGGCCGCGAGGAAGATGTGCACGCCGAACCGGCCCGGGCGTCGCCCGCGACCGGGGGGTTTCCGGGAGGGTGGTGCCGGAACGGCGGCGGGAGCCGTGGTGTGGATGTCGGCGGTCATCGGTCGCGCGCACCTCGCAGCTCTTGGACCAGGAACGTCACGATGAATCCCAGGGAGACGGTCAGCAGGACGACCGCGATGGCCGAGCCGAATCCGATGCGGCTGGCCTCGCCGATGATGTTGTCGGTGATGAGTACGGAGAGCAGTTCCAGGCCATTGCGGCCCTTGTTCACCGCGTACACGATGTCGAACGCGCGCAATGCCTCGATGACCGTGATGACGCCGACGATGACATTCACGGGGCGCAGGGTCGGGAAGACGACGCGGAAGAACGTCTGGCGGGCGTTGGCGCCGTCGATCTGCGCCGCCTCCTTCAAGGCGGGATCGACGGATTTCAGGCCTGCCAGATAGAGGATCATCACGTAGCCCGTGTGCCGCCAGCTCGCGGCGAGCATCATCATCCAGATGTTGATGTCGGAGTTTCCGAGCCAGTCGATCGGGTCGTTGCGGTCGTTGAGAACGGTGTTGACCACGCCCTGGTCGGTGCCGAGGATCAGCTGGGCCATGAATCCGACCACGGCGAGCGAGAGCACCACCGGCATGTAGAACACGGACTGGTAGAAGCGGCTGAAGCGAACTCCTCGGTCGATGACGACCGCGAGGAGCAGGCCGAACGGCGTTGCCACGAAGCCGAGGAAGGCAATCCACAGCAGGTTGTGGCGGACCGCCGGCCAGAAGGCGGGATAGTTGTCGACCAGGTTCTCGTAGTTCTTTCCGCCGACCCACTGGATGTCGCCTATGCCGTCCCAAGCGGTGAAGGACAGGCCGATGGAGGCCAGGGTCGGGCCCCAGATGATGACGATGTCGATGAGGACGGGAATTCCCAGCAGCACGCTGAGGACGGCGATGTCACGGCGTGAGAAGCGCCGTGGGCCCCGCCGTCCGGCGCGCCGCGCGATGTTCTGCGGCACGGAACGCGATCCCCACTACTCAGCTGACGTCCGACGAGAAGATGTCCTTCTTCTGCCGCTCGATGCTCTTGACGAGTCCGTCGACGTCGTTCGGATCGTCGATGAAGTCCTGGAGGGCCTTGATCATGACGGTCTGTGCGAAGTCGGGCCGGGTGTCCCGGTCGAGGAACTGCGATATCTGCTGGGCGCCGGCGACGAGTTCGGCCGACTTCTTCTGCAGCGCGCTGTACTTACTGGTGTCGGCCCCGTCGTTGACCGCGATGTTGTTGGGGTCACCGGCCAGATAGATGTCCTCGGCCTTCGGCGTCCCGAGCCACTTCAGGAGTTCCTTGGCGCCGTCGACGTTCTTCGACTTCTTCGCGACCAGGAATCCGTCGATGGGCGCCTCCACGGCGTCCTGCCCGTACGCCGGGTCGATCTCGGGGAAGGCGAAGAAGTCGATGTCGTCGCGTTCCTTCGCCGGGAACTGCTGGCCGGGGTGCGGCATTCCGAAGACGGCCATGCCCGTCTTGCGCTGCTGAAGGCCTTGTCCGGCCTCTTCCCAGGTCCGGCCGAGCGCGCCCTTCTGGTAGTACGGCATGAGTTCGCGCCAGAGGTCGAAGACCTTCTTGACCTTGGTGTCCGTCCAGGCTTCCTCGCCGGCCATCAGGTTCTTGTGGAACTCGTATCCGTTGAGGCGCATGTTGATGTAGTCGAAGGTGCCCATCGCGGGCCAGCCGTCCTTGTCACAGAAGGAGACCGGGATTCCGTCCTTGCTCATCTTCTTGGCGAGGGCGATGAAGTCGTCCCAGGTCTTGGCCTGTTCGTAGCCCTGCTTCTCGAAGAGGCTCTTCCGGTGGAAGACGGCCCATGGGTAGTAGTAGTACGGCACGAAGTACTGCTTGCCGTCGTGCGTCGACTGAGCCTTCAGCGCGTCCGAGAAGCCGCTGAATCCCTTCCACACATCGCTCACGTCGATCAGCAGGCCCTTCTCCGCGAAGTACTGCATGCGGTAACCGGCGAACCACATGAAGACGTCGTCGGGTGATCCCTGCAGATAGCGCGTGATGTTCTGCTGGAACTCGTTGTGCTCTGTCGTGTTGACCTTGACGGTCTTCCCCGACTTCTTCTCGTACGCGTCGAAGGCGGCGGCGAACGCCTTCTTGGGCACCGCGTCCGAGGAGTTGGAGCCCATCGTGACTTCGTCCTTGTTGCCGCCGGGGCCGTCGCCGCAGGCCGTGAGCAGGGCCGGAAGGGTGACCGCTCCGGTGCCGACGGCGGCACCCCGTAGCAGATTCCGCCGGGACATCCGATGTCCTGACATGCTTCGACGCGCAGCAGGATCACTGAACGATGACTGTGCCATGTCCCCCTCCTCGGGGTGCAACCGAACACAACCGAACGCGAGGGTTGGGATACCACTCCCAAGTGCCACCACAGTCAAGGGTTTCGGCGTTCGACTGTCCGAACCGTTACCACTCCCCTTCCAACAGAGTCCAACACGCTCTACCGTAAGCGCGCACCTCTGACACGTACATGCAGCCCCCAACTCCTGCGAGTACGGAGGAATGTAACGATGCGTCACCTCACTCCCCGCACCCCCCGCACCATCCGCCGAAGAGTCGTCGGGTCGCTCGCCGCCGCGCTGCTGTGCGGCGGCGGCCTCTCGGCACCGGCCGCGGCACAGGCAATGGACGCCCGGGGCGGAGCCGCCCCCGTCCCCGCCCCCGTCCCCGCCCCCGTCTCCTCGACCGGTGCCGAGTCGAAGCTCCCCGACGATCTCGCCCTCACCCCGCCCATGGGCTTCAACAACTGGAACTCCACCCACTGCAGGGCCGAGTTCGACGAGTCGATGGTCAAGGGAATCGCGGACATCTTCGTCGAGAAGGGCCTCAAGGACGCCGGCTATCAGTACGTCAATCTCGACGACTGCTGGGCGCTGCCCGAACGGGACGCGAACGGCAAGTTGGTCCCCGATCCCAAGCGATTCCCCCATGGAATCAAGGCAGTTGCCGACTATGTGCACGCCAAGGGGCTGAAGCTCGGCATCTACACCAGCGCCGGCACCAAGACCTGCAACGAAGCGGGCTTCCCCGGATCCCTCGGCCATGAGGTCAGCGACGCACGGCAGTTCGCCGACTGGGGCGTCGACTACCTCAAGTACGACAACTGCAACAACCAGGGCGTCGACGCCAAGAAGCGCTACATCGCGATGCGCGACGCGCTGAAGGCCACCGGCCGCCCCATCGTCTACAGCATCTGCGAATGGGGTGAGAACAAGCCCTGGGAGTGGGCCTCCGACGTAGGCCATCTGTGGCGCACCACCGGCGACATCAGCGACAACTGGAGCTCGATGCTGTCGATCATGAAGCAGAACCTGCCGCTCGCGAAGTACGCGGGTCCTGGGAACTGGAACGACCCGGACATGCTGGAGGTCGGCAACGGCGGGATGTCGGACACCGAGTACCGCACGCACTTCTCGATGTGGTCCGTCATGGCCGCGCCGCTGCTCATCGGCTCGGACCTGCGCAAGGCCACGCCCGAGACCTTCGAGATCATCGGCAACAAGGAAGTCATCGCCGTCGACCAGGATCCGCTGGGCAAGCAGGGCGAGGTGCTCTCCTCCGAGGGCGGCCGTTGGGTCGTCGCCAAGGAGATGAAGGACGGCAGCCGGGCCGTCGCACTCTTCAACGAGACGGGCAGCACCCAGTCGATCGCCACATCGGCGAAGGCCGTCGGCCTCCCGGACGCGGACGGCTACACGCTGCGCGACCTGTGGCAGCACAAGAGCTACAACACGGCGGGCGCGATCTCGGCGACCGTCCCCGCGCACGGCACCGTGCTCTTCCGTGTGTCGGCGGACGGCAAGTGGGCGCAGCAGCCACCTGCCGTCGAACTCGGCCTGGGCGGCGCCCCGTTCATGGAGGCCGGCAAGCCGACCGAGCTGACGTCGAAGGTCACCAACCTCGGCCGCACACCCGCGCAGAAGGTGTCGGCCACCATCAGCGGACCGTCCGGCTGGCAGATCAGGGCGACGTCACCGTCCACCGCGAGCTCCCTGAGCACCGGCAAGTCCCTCAGTACGTCGTGGTCGGTGACCGCGCCTCAGGGCGCGTCCCCGGGTGCGTACGACCTGACCGTCAAGACGGCCTATCGCTCCCCCTCCGGCGCCCGCGCCCAGAGCTCGCTGCCGCTGACGGCGCATGTCGTCGTGGCCCCGCCCGCGGGCAGTTCGGCGATGAGCGACCTGCCGTGGCTCTCCACGGTCAACGGCTGGGGCCCGGTCGAAAGGGACATGAGCAACGGCGAGACCGCGGCCGGCGACGGCAATCCGATGACCGTCAACGGGGTGGTGTACGCCAAGGGGCTCGGCGCCCACGCGTCGAGCAGCATCGAGTACTACACCGGCGGGGCCTGCGAGAAGGTCACGGCCAAGGTGGGCGTCGACGACGAGAAGGGCCTCAAGGGTTCGGTCGTCTTCGAGATCTGGGCCGACGGCAAGAAGGCGGCGTCGACGGGCGTGCTGACCAACGCCCATCCCGCGCAGGGCCTTTCGGCCGACGTGAGCGGTGCGCAGACGGTACGGCTCGTCGTCACCGACGGCGGTGACGGGACCGACTCGGATCACGCGGACTGGGCGGAGCCTGTGCTGGGCTGCTGAGCCTTGGCGCCACTCGGTTGCCGTCTGTCACCGGCTTCGCCGAGTTCATCCTCAAGCGCCGGATGGGCTGGATGTATCTCCGGCCCGGGCTGAAACCGTCAGCGCCTCAGCCCGTCCGGCTCTCGAGGACCGTGGGCTGCGTCGGCGCCACGCTCAGCCGCTTGCCGCCGAGCGCGGCCGCCGCCGCGCCCACCAGGCCCGCGTCCGTGCTCATCAGCGCGGGAGCCACGGTGAGTTCGCGTACGAAGGAGAGCGTGGCGTAGTCGCGCAGGGCGCGACGCAGCGGGGTGAAAAGGACGTCGCCCGCCTGCGCCACGCCGCCGCCGATGACGGCGATGTCGATCTCGACGAGCGTCGCCGTCGCGGCGATCCCGGCGGCCAGTGCCCTGGCCGCGTGGGCGAAGGAGGCGAGGGCCACCGGGTCGCCTGCGCGGGCGGCGACGGCGACCGCGGCGGCGGAGGTGTCGCCGTCCGGGCCCGGAAGCCAGCCGCCGTCCAGGGCGCGGCGCGCGATGTTCGGGCCGCTCGCTATGCGTTCGACGCAGCCGCGCCCACCGCAGGGGCAGGGGTCGCCGTCGAGGTCCACGCTGATGTGGCCGATGTGGCCCGCGTTGCCGGTGGGGCCGGGGTGCAGTGCGCCGCCGAGGATGAGGCCGCCGCCGACGCCGGTGGAGACCACCATGCACAGGGCGTTGTCGTGGCCGCGGGCCGCGCCCTGCCAGTGCTCGGCCGCCGTCATCGCGACGCCGTCGCCGACGAGTTCGACGGGCAGCCCCGCGGTCGCCGCCCGTACCCGCTCGACCAGGGGATAGCCGCGCCAGCCGGGGACGTTGACGGGACTGACCGTGCCCGCCGACGCGTCCACGGGGCCCGCGCTGCCGATGCCCACGGCGCGGGCGCGGCCCCACAGCGGGGAGATTCTGAGCTCCGCGACGACCTCTTCGACCGCCCGCATCACGGTGTCGCCGTCCTCGCGCGCCGGCGTCGGCCGCTGGGCGCGCAGCAGGATCCGGCCATGCTCGTCCACCAGGGCGCCGGCGATCTTGGTGCCGCCGATGTCGAGTGCGACGACGAGGTCCGTGTGCATCAGTGTCAGATCTCCTGGTGAAAGGGCAGGCCGGAGAGTGCGATGGACAGTCTCTCTTGCATCTGACAACGTTGTCCAGGTTCTATGCTCGACGCCACATCATTTACGCCGACGACAGGACAGCGCACCGTGGCCGAGACCGCTCGCCGCCCCGAGAACCGATACGGCTCCCGTCCGACGATGAAGGACGTCGCCGCGCGCGCAGGAGTCGGCCTCAAGACGGTCTCCCGTGTCGTGAACGGCGAACCGGGTGTCACCCCGGACACCGAACGCCGTGTCCAGGAAGCCATCGAGGCCCTCGGCTTTCGCCGCAACGACAGTGCGCGGGTCCTGCGCAAGGGCCGCACCGCCAGCATCGGCCTCGTCCTCGAAGATCTCGCCGACCCCTTCTACGGCCCGCTCAGCCGCGCCGTGGAGGAGGTCGCCCGCGCCCACGGCGCGCTCCTGATCAACGGTTCGAGCGCCGAGGACCCGGACCGGGAGCAGGAGTTGGTGCTCGCGCTGTGCGCGCGCCGGGTCGACGGGCTCGTCGTCATCCCGGCCGGTGACGACCACCGCTACCTGGAGCCGGAGATCGCCGCCGGTGTCGCCACCGTCTTCGTCGACCGTCCCGCCGGGAAGATCGACGCCGATGTCGTGCTCTCCGACAGCTTCGGCGGCGCGCGGGACGGCGTCGCCCATCTCATCGCCCACGGTCACCGCCGCATCGGCTTCATCGGTGACCAGCCGAGGATCCACACGGCCATAGAGCGCCTGCGGGGCTATCGCGCCGCGATGGAGGACGCGGGCATCCCGGTCGACGAGGAGTGGGTGTCTCTCGGCGCGACGGATCCGGAGCGCGTCGGACGGGCCACGGAGGCGATGCTGGGCGGCCCGGAGCCCGTGACGGCGATCTTCGCGGGCAACAACCGTGTGACGGTGACGGTCGTCCGTGTCCTCGCCGGGCTCTCCCGCCCGGTGGCGCTCGTCGGCTTCGACGACATCGAGCTCGCGGATCTGCTGCAGCCGGGCGTGACCGTCGTCGCCCAGGACGCGGCGCAGCTGGGCAGGACCGCGGCGGAGCGCCTGTTCCGGCAGCTGGACGGCGCGTCCGACGCTCCGGAGCGCATCGAGCTGCCCACCCGGCTGATCACGCGCGGGTCGGGCGAACTGCCGCCCGCGGGCTGAGAGTCGGGGACCTGCCGGCCCCGTCAGCAGACAGGGAGGCCAGGCAGCGGCTTGTCGTTGTCGCCGCCCTTGATGTAGACGTCGCTGACGAACACGTTCGTGTTGCCGCTGTCGTCGTCCGTCTTGGCCCACCAGACGTTCGTCCACTCGCCGTACGTCTCGCGGCGGCCGAGGTTCTGCTGGCAGTAGAAGTAGTTGGTGCCCGCGTTCAGTACGCCCGCCTCGGAGCCCGACGCGGTGTACGACTTGGCGGTGCGCCACACCGAGCAGTCGTACTTGCCGCCGCCCGTGGCGTGGCAGACGGGCTCGGGTTCCGGGTCGCCGCCGCCCGATGTGCCGCCGTCGGAGCCGCCGGATCCGCCGCCCGTCGTGCCCTCGTCCTTGGTCGGCTCGGTCGAGGGCTTGGGGCGGCTCGTCGGCTTGACGGTGGCCTTCGGGTCGTCCTTGTCGGACGGCTTGGCGTCCGGCTCGCGGGACTTCTCGTCGCCCTGCTTCGAGGGCTTGGGGGCGCGTGTGCCGTCCAGCGAGCCACGGCTGTTGTCCGGCCCCGGCTCGGCCGTCTTGTCGCCGGGGGAGGCGGGGCCCTGTGCCCGGTTTCCGTCCTCTCCCCCGCTGTTGAGGAGGGCGACGGTGACGCCGGTCGCGGCCAGTACGACGGTGACGGCCGCCGCGGCGAGCAGGGCACGGCCGCGGCGCGGGCGCTTGGCCTGCTGCGGCGTCGCAGGGGACTGCGGCGGGACCGGGGCCGCGGGGTGCGACGCGGCAGGCGATGCCGCGAGCGGCGGCCCGAAGCCCGGCGGCGGCCCGCTCGGGATGCTCCGCTCGGTGGTCCGTCTCGGCTGCGGCGCGGGCTCGCGCAACGCGGTCGTGACCGCTCCGCTCCCGGCCGCGTCGGCGAGCAGCAGCCCCGCCTGCTCCGCGTCCGGCCGCGCCTGCGGGTCCTTGTGCATCAGCTGTTGCAGTACGGGAGTCAGCGGGCCCGCTCGCTGCGGCTCGGGCAGCGGGTCGGTGACGATCGCGGTGAGCGTGGACCACGTCGACGTACGGCGGAAGGGCGACGATCCCTCGACCGCCGCGTACAGGGTGGCGCCGAGGGCCCAGACGTCGGATGCGGGGCCCGGGTCCTGGCCCTGGGCGCGCTCGGGGGCCAGGTAGTCCAGGGAGCCGACGAGCTCGCCGCTGCGGGTGAGGTGGGTGGACGAGCCGTCCCCGGGGTCGTCCATGGTGGCGATGCCGAAGTCGGTGAGGACGACGCGGCCGCCGCCTGTCTCCAGGAGGATGTTGCCGGGCTTCACGTCGCGGTGCAGGACGCCGGCGCGGTGGGCGGCGGCGAGCGCCTCCATGACCTTGGCGCCGATGGCCGCGGCCTCGCGGGGGTCGAGGGTGCCGCGCTCGCGCAGGACGTCGTCCAGGGAGGGTCCTTCGACGAGCTCCATGACGATGAGGGGCCGTCCGTCGACCTCCGCCACGTCGTGCACGGCGACGACTCCGGGGTGCCGCACGCGGGCGGCCGCGCGGGCCTCGCGCTGCATCCGCACGCGCAGATCGGCCAGCTCGGGCCCCGCCGCGTCCGAGTACGTCCGCAGTTCCTTGACGGCGACCTCGCGGTGCAGCACCTCGTCCATGGCGCGCCAGACGACTCCCATGCCGCCGCGCCCGAGCTGCGCCACGACGCGATAGCGCCCGGCGAGGAGTCTGCCGACCCCGCCCGTCTGTTCCTGATCCCCCGAAGACACCGCTGCCCCGTTCCTGCGACACCACTTCCGTGGGCTACAGAGTACGGGGCAGGGGTGACAGCGCGTGCCGGAGTTACTTGGCGTTGGCCGTGAGGTCGCCGCGGCGGGGGCCCGCGAAGGACTGCAGTCCTGCCAGCGTGAGGCCGGTGCCGCGGGTGACCTCGCCGGCGTCGAGGGCGCCGCAGTCCAGGCCGCGCAGCAGGTACCCGGCGAGCGCCTTCGCGGTGGCGGGCTCGTCCGCGACCGCGCCGCCCTCGTGATGCCCCGCGTAGGCGGACAGGCGCGCGGCGGCCCGCTCGAAGCCCTCGCGGTAGAACGCGATCACGGCCGCGTACCGCGTCGGGATGTGGCCGGGGTGCATGTCCCAGCCCTGGTAGTAGGCGCGGGCCAGGGCGCGCCGGGTGAGGCCGAAGTGCAGCCGCCAGGCCTCGTGCACGTTCTCGGTCGAGCCGACGGGCAGGACGTTGGTGGAGCCGTCGGAGACACGTACGCCGGTGCCCGCCGCGGCGACCTGCATGACCGCCTTGGCGTGGTCGGCGGCCGGGTGGTCGCTTGCCTGGTAGGCGGCGCTGACGCCGAGGCAGGCGCTGTAGTCGAACGTGCCGTAGTGCAGGCCGGTGGCGCGGCCATCGGCGGCCTGGATCATCCGGGCGACGGCGGCGGTGCCGTCGGTGGCGAGGATGGACTGGCTGGTCTCGATCTGGATCTCGAAGCCGATCCGGCCCGCCTCCAGGCCGCGCGCCTTCTCGAACTCCTCCAGAAGGCGCACCATGGCGGTGACCTGCTCGGGGTACGTCACCTTGGGCAGGGTCAGGACGAGACCGTCGGGGAGGCCGCCGGCCTCCATGAGACCGGAGAGAAAGATGTCGAGGGTACGGATGCCACGGTCGCGGACCGCCGCTTCCATGCACTTCATACGGATGCCCATGTACGGGGCCGCCGTGCCGTTCTTGTAGGCCTCGGCCACCAGGCGGGCTGCGCGGGCCGCGTCCTGGTCCTCGTCCTTGCCCTTGTAGCCGTCCTCGAAGTCGATGCGCAGGTCCTCGATGGGCTCGCGCTCCAGCTTGGCGCGCACGCGGCTGTAGACCGGCTCGGCGAGATCGTCGGTCAGGCCGAGTACGGTCGCGAAGGACGCCGCGTCCGGGGCGTGCTCGTCGAGCGCGGCCAGGGCCTGGTCGCCCCAGCTGCGGATGGTGTCGGCGGCGAAGACCTCGCCCGGGACATACACGGTGTGGACGGGCTGGCGGGTGCCTGGGTCTCCGGGGTAGGCGCGCTCGAGCTCCGCGTCCACCGGGGCGAGGGAAGCGCTGATGCCCTCGCTGACCGCACCGGCGAGGCTCGTTGCCACCTGCTCTTGCTGACCCATTCCTGCATCCTCCACACGCTCGGCGCCGCGCCCGACATTTCCGCTTCACGGAATCAACAATCCGTATGGCGAAGTTATCCGTCGACCTTCCCGCTGGTCAACACCCTCTCGTCTGCCGGACCGCGGCCGTTCACCCCTGTCTCAGATCCTGCTTCCGCACTTCCCCGCGCGCACCCCATGCTGACGCCACCCACCGAAGGAGACCGCGTGCCGCACGACACCCGAGTGACCCGCCGCATCGGCCTGCAGACCGTACTCGCCGCCGCGGCGGTCCCTTTGTTCACCACGGCCCTTGCCGCGTCCCCCGCCCACGCGGTGGAGCGTGCCGGGCGCCGCCTGGAGGTCATGTCGTTCAACCTCCGCTACGCGAGCGCCACGCCGCCCAACACCTGGGCCGACCGCCGGCCGGTGACCCGGGAGCTGCTGCGCCGCGCGCGCCCGCATGTCATCGGCACCCAGGAAGGCCTCTACCAGCAGGTGCGCGACATCGCCGCCGACCTGGGCCCGCACTACGACTGGATCGGCACCGGCCGTGCGGGCGGCAGCCGCGACGAGTTCATGACGGTCTACTACGACACCCGCAGGCTCGCCCCGGTCGAGTACGACCACTACTGGCTCTCGGACACCCCGGACGTCATCGGCTCCAACACCTGGGGCGGCGGCTCCATCCGCATGGTCACCTGGGTCCGCTTCCACGACCTGCGCACCGACTCCGAGCTGTACGTGCTCAACACCCACCTCGACAACGCCAGTCAGTACGCACGCACGCGTGCCGCGAGTTTGATTTCCGAACGCATCGGCCGCCTCGACCGGTCCCTGCCGCTCCTCGTGACGGGCGACTTCAATGTGGCCGCCCACAAGAATCCGGTCTACGACACGATCCTTGCCGCCGGTCTCGTGGACACCTGGGACGCGGCGGACGAGCGCAGCAAGGCGTACGCCACCTTCCACGGCTACAAGCCGCTCACCCCGGACGGCGACCGCATCGACTGGATCCTGGCGACGCCGGGCGTCCGCGTCCACTCGGCGACGATCAACACGTTCGCCCTCAACGGACAGTTCCCGAGCGATCACCTGCCGGTGCAGGCGAGTCTGACGCTGTGACGCACGAGGCCCCCGCCATCGCGCGGGGCGCGGACGGGGGCCTCGTGTTCGGTCAACCGGCTCAGCCCTTGCGGGTCTTGACCTCTTCGGTGAGGGCGGGGACGACGTCGAAGAGGTCGCCGACGACGCCGTAGTCGACGAGGTCGAAGATCGGGGCCTCGGCGTCCTTGTTGATCGCCACGATCGTCTTCGAGGTCTGCATGCCCGCCCGGTGCTGGATCGCGCCGGAGATGCCGGAGGCGATGTACAGCTGCGGCGAGACGCTCTTGCCGGTCTGGCCGACCTGGTTGGAGTGCGGGTACCAGCCCGCGTCCACCGCGGCCCGCGAGGCACCCACGGCCGCACCCAGCGAGTCCGCAAGGGCCTCGATGATCGCGAAGTTCTCGGCGCCGTTGACGCCACGGCCGCCGGAGACCACGATCGCGGCCTCGGTCAGCTCCGGACGCCCGGTCGACTCCCGCGGCGTGCGCGCCACGACCTTGGTGCCGGTGGCCTGCTCGGAGAACGACACCGCAAGGGCCTCGACCGCGCCCGCGGCCGGGGCCGCCTCGACGGCCGCGCTGTTGGGCTTGACCGTGATGACCGGCGTGCCGGTGGAGATGCGGGACTTGGTGGTGTAGGAGGCGGCGAACGCGGCCTGCGTGGCCACCGGACCCTCGTCGCCCGCTTCGAGGTCGACGGCGTCGGTGATGATGCCGGACTTGATCCGCACCGCGAGGCGGGCGGCGATCTCCTTGCCCTCGGCGGAGGAGGGCACCAGCACGGCGGCCGGGGACACGGCGCTGTAGGCGGCCTGCAGGGCGTCGACCTTCGGCACGACCAGGTAGTCGGCGAACTCCGGCGCATCGGCCGTCAGGACCTTCACCGCGCCGTGCTCGGCCAGCACCGCGGCCGTCTCGGCGGCACCGTTGCCGAGGGCGAGGGCGACCGGCTCGCCGATCCGGCGGGCCAGCGTGAGCAGCTCCAGGGTGGGCTTGCGGACGGCACCGTCCACGTGGTCGACATAGACGAGAACTTCAGCCATGGGACTTCAATCTCCAGCAGTTACGAAGAAGTTGGGCGATTGCGAGGGGGCGTTGCGGGCCTTAGATGAACTTCTGGCCCGCGAGGAACTCGGCCAGCTGCTTGCCGCCCTCGCCCTCGTCCTTGACGATCGTGCCCGCGGTGCGGGCCGGACGCTCGGTCGCCGACTCGACCGTGGTGAACGCACCCTCCAGGCCGACCTCCTCGGCCTCGATGTCCAGGTCCGAGAGGTCCCAGGCCTCAACCGGCTTCTTCTTGGCGGCCATGATGCCCTTGAAGGACGGGTAGCGCGCCTCACCGGACTGGTCGGTCACCGACACCACCGCCGGCAGCTGCGCCTCCAGCTGCTCCGAAGCCGAGTCGCCGTCGCGACGCCCCTTGACGGTGCCGCCCTCGACCTTGACCTCGGACAGCAGGGTGACCTGCGGGACACCCAGACGCTCGGCCAGCAGCGCCGGCACCACACCCGCCGTGCCGTCCGTGGAGGCCATCCCGGAGATCACCAGGTCGTAGCCCGCCTTCTCGATCGCCCTGGCCAACACCAGCGACGTACCGATGATGTCGCTGCCGTGCAGGTCCTCGTCCTCCACGTGGATCGCCTTGTCCGCACCCATCGACAACGCCTTGCGCAGCGCGTCCTTGGCATCCTCCGGACCCACCGTCAGCACGGTGATCTCCGCGTCGTCCGCCTCGTCCGCGATCTGCAGCGCCTGCTCCACCGCGTACTCATCGAGCTCCGACAGCAGACCATCGACATCGTCCCGGTCCACGGTCAAGTCATCGGCGAAGTGCCGGTCGCCAGTGGCGTCGGGCACGTACTTCACGGTGACAACGATCCTCAAGCTCACGCCGGCTCTCCTACTGCATCGTCTTTACTGGGCTGCTGCCTTGCTCTGGCCACTGCCTTCTTGCAGGCAGCATAGGCGCCTGGAGCGGCGGATCCCGGTCGGGGCGGCCCGCGCTCCGACCGGAATATTACTCGTCAGTACACCCAGAACATTCCCACTAAGCAAGCGCTTTGAACTGTGACCTTCCCAACGCTCTGTAATCAGGCGCACAGCGGGGCATTCGGGAACTCTCAGTCGCGCAGCACGTTGAAGCGACCCTGGTGGTACAGCAGCGGCCGTCCCACGCCCGCGGGGTCCCCCACGACCGCCTCAGCGAGGACGATGCGGTGGTCACCGGCGGGCACCCGTGCGGCGACGCGGCAGACCAGCCAGGCCAGCGTGCCGTCGAGCACGGGGACCCCCTCGGGCCCTTCGTACCAGCGCGTGGGCGCCCCGAAGCGGTCGGCGCCGCTGCGCGCGAACGTGGTGGCGAGCTCCAGCTGATGCTCGCCGAGTATGTGGACGCCGACGTGTTCGGCCTCGGAGATCGCAGGCCAACTGGAGGCGCCCGTACCGATGCCGAACGAGAGCATCGGGGGCTCGGCGGAGACCGAGACGAGCGAGGTGGCGGTGAAGCCGACCGGTCCTGCGGGGCCCTGGGCGGTGATCACAGCGACCCCCGCGGCGTGCTGCCGGAAGACGGAGCGCAGCAGGTCGGGCGAGGCGAGTTGGGGCGTACGGAGATCGGGCGAGGCCGTCATGGAGTTGTCCTTCTGCCGGAGGTACGAGCGGTTCCGTGGCTGCTCAGCAGCCCGGACAGCGCGCACTCGCATGACGTGCGAGGTCCAGGTGGACGCGCTCGTAGAGAAGGAGCTCCGGAGGCATGGAAGCAGGCTGACGATAGGTGCCGGGTGCAGTCAAGTCCGTTCCGCGATGTGAAAGACCCCTCGTGACGCCCTGACCGTGCGTCATCACGACTCCCCTCCCCCGCACATCGCCTCACAGGGCCTTGCCCAACGCGGCGATCACATCGGCCTTGCGCGGCTGCCCGGACCTGCGCAGCACGATGCCCCCGTGCGCGTCGAGCACCAGGACCGTCGGTGTCTTGAGGATGCGCAGTTCTCGTACGAGATCCAGTTCCGCCTCGGCGTCGATCTCCACATGGCGGACACCGGGGATCATTTCGGCCACCTCCACGAGGACTCGGCGAGTTGCTCTGCAGGGCTGGCAGAAGGCGCTGGAGAACTGCACGAGGGTGGCTCGCTCCCCCAGCCGACCGACCAGCTCGCGCACTTCGCTCTCCCGCCATTCCGCCATGATCCGACTGTCGGCGACTTCAGCGTTCGCGCGCCCGAAAAGATTCCGAAAGCTTGCGAACGTGACGAGAATCTCGCGCCTGCGGGGCACGATGGGTGGCCAGCCGTCCGTTCTTGGGGCACGATCTGCGCAACGCCGAAAAACCTACGGCTGCGTAACTTCCCGCCGGGACCCCCCTCCCAAGGCAGAAACGAAGGGCCCTCCCCACCCATGGCAGAGCTTGTCTACCCTCCGGTCATCGGTGCCGCGAAGACCCTTTTCAAGGCATGGGACCTGAAGATCGACTGCAAGGGGTCGGAGAACATCCCTCGCACCGGTGGCGCGGTGCTTGTCAGCAACCACATCAGCTACCTGGACTTCATCTTCGACGGTCTCGCTGCCCTGCCGCAGAAGCGGCTCGTGCGCTTCATGGCCAAGGAGTCGGTGTTCCGGCACAAGATCTCCGGTCCGCTGATGCGGGGCATGAAGCACATCCCCGTCGACCGCAAGCAGGGCGAGGCGGCCTACCAGCACGCGCTCGACTCGCTGCGCGCCGGGGAGATCGTCGGGGTCTTCCCCGAGGCGACGATCTCGCAGTCGTTCACGCTGAAGTCCTTCAAGTCGGGCGCGGCACGCATGGCGCAGGAGGCCGGGGTCCCGCTGATCCCGATGGCTCTGTGGGGCACCCAGCGCCTGTGGACCAAGGGCCACCCGCGCAACTTCAAGCGCAGCCACATCCCGATCACGATCCGGGTGGGCGAGCCGGTCGAGGCCCCCAAGGACCAGTTCGCGGGTGCGATCACGCGGCGCCTTCGCGAGCGCTGCCAGGAGCTCCTCGAAGCCGCGCAGCGCGCCTATCCCGTACGCCCCAAGGGCCCGGACGACACGTGGTGGATGCCGGCACACCTCGGCGGCACCGCGCCGACGCCCGCCGAGGTGAAGGCCGCCGAGGCGAGCTGAATCGATTACTCCGGCGCGTGGACGGTCAGCCGCGCGCCGGGGCTGAACTTCTCGAGCAGCTCGGCCAGTTCGGCACCGGCCGCCTCGGCCCCTGAGTCCGGCCCCATCCCCTCCAGCAGGTAGATGGCGTTGACCGACTCCTCCGTGAGGCGGGTGCGCGGGCCCTGGCGCCAGTTCCAGCGGCGGCAGGTGACGCCCTCGTCGTCACACCAGACGACCTCGCCCGCGTCGGGGTGTTCGACGGCCGGCTCCCCCGCGGCCATGGTGACGAAGTCCTCCTCGCCGGTGGCCCGCACCAGTCGCATGCCGCCCTTGATGTGGTCCAGGTCCTCGCCGCCGACCGGGATGAGATGGGCGACGCTGATCGCGTTGTAGACGTCCACCAGGGTGTTGATCCGCGGCAGACCGCCGTCGGCGAGTGCCCGCTTGGCCAGCGCCTCGGCCGAGTTGCGGGTGCGCGACGGCTTCGCGCCGAAGGCCGTGTACGCCGCGCGCCAGGCCGCCATGTGCGGGTCCTCGTGCGGGGCACGGCCGCCGAGCCGCTCGGTGAGACGGCGTGCAGACTCGTCGAGGAGCGCCGAGGTCGCATCGGTGCTCGGCCCGTTGGTGAGTCCGTACGCCTCGATGGCGACGTGGGTGAAGTCGGGGGCGAGGGCGCGGACTTCGTCGGTCACGGTGATCTGGAAGGTCATCGGCTGCCTTGCGTTCGGAGTGCGGCGGTGCGTGGTGCGGTACTGCGTGGTGCGGCGGATCAGAGTGCGTCGGGAAGGTTCTCCCACAGGTACGGCCGGTCCGGGGCGCTCTTCAGGATGCGCAGGACCGTCGCATGCGGTGCAGCATAGAGTACTGGATAGTCCACCTCAGTGGACTCCACTTCCGGCACAAAGGCAAGCCGCTCGGCGCCGAGCGAGAACTGGGCGTCGACGCCGGACTTGTTCCCCCGGCAGTCCTGTCGATGCCAGGCACCCTGGAAGCGGACGGCGACGAGGCCGTGCACGCAGTAGCCGGTACCCGCGTCGTACGCGAGGCGCTGATAGCAGAGCGCGGTGGGGATGTTCTCGGCTCGCAACAGCGCGGCCAGCGCATGGGCCTTGGCGTGACAGATGCCCGTGCCCTGCTCCAGTACGTCGGAGGCGCGCCAGGTGACGCGCAGATCGCCGCTGTCGGCGGAGTGCGGGATGGCGTCCCGCACGAACTCGAAGGCAGCGCGAGCGTATGCGTATGAATCGGCGGCCTGCCCGGCGAGGCGCGCGGCGGTCTCGCGTACGACCGGGTGGTGATGGTCGATGACCTCGTCGGCGGCCAAGTAGGCGGACAGGTCAGGGATTTCCTGGATCAGCTGCATGACCCCGGAGCATAGAAATGCGACCGACCGCGAGTCAATGCTTTTACGGTCGATCGCATACCTATGCAGATATCCGGAGCGTGCGAGCCAGAGTCCGCGAGCTACTACCTCGCCATCTCCTCCTTGAGCGCCGCGACGAACCCGTCGACGTCCTCCTCGCGGGTGTCGAAGGCGCACATCCAGCGGACGTCGCCCGCCGCCTCGTCCCAGAAGTAGAAGCGGTACTGCTTCTGCAGCCGCTCGCTGACGTCGTGCGGCAGCCGCGCGAAGACCGCGTTGGCCTGCACCGGATAGAGGATCTCCACGCCGTGCACGGCGCGCACGCCCTCCGCCAGGCGCTGCGCCATCTCGTTCGCGTGCCGGGCGTTGCGCAGCCACAGGTCCTTGGCGAGCAGGGCCTCCAACTGCACTGAAACGAAGCGCATCTTGGAGGCGAGCTGCATGGACATCTTGCGCAGATGCTTCATGTGGCTGACGGCGTCCTGATTGATGACCACGACGGCCTCGCCGAAGAGCGCACCGTTCTTCGTGCCGCCCAGGGACAGGATGTCCACGCCGACCGCGTTCGTGAACGTCCGCATGGGGACGTCCAACGCGGCCGCCGCGTTGGCTATCCGCGAGCCGTCGAGGTGCACCTTCATGCCCAGCTTGTGCGCGTGGTCACAGATGGCGCGGATCTCGTCCACCGTGTAGAGCGTGCCCAGTTCGGTGTTCTGCGCGATCGAGACGACCTGCGGCATCGCCCGGTGCTCGTCGTCCCAGCCGAACGCCTGCTTGTCGATCAGTTCGGGCGTCAGCTTGCCGTCGGGCGTGGGCACCGTGAGCAGCTTCAGGCCGCCCATGCGCTCGGGAGCGCCGCCCTCGTCCACGTTGATGTGCGCGGACTCGGCGCAGATGACCGCGCCCCAGCGGTCGGTGATCGCCTGGAGCGCGACGACGTTGGCGCCCGTGCCGTTGAAGACCGGGAACGCCTCGGCGGTGGGGCCGAAGTGGCCGCGGATCACCTGCTGGAGGTTGGCCGTGTAGTCGTCCTCGCCGTACGCGATCTGGTGACCGCCGTTGGCGAGGGCGATGGCGGCGAGGACCTCCGGGTGGGCGCCCGCGTAGTTGTCGCTCGCGAAACCCCTTACGTCCGGGTCGTGATGACGGCGTGCGTCGGTCTTCGGAGGGTTCACAGCTTCACGCGTGTCGCGAGCGGTCACGGCTTCTCGGTCAGCCACAGGCGGTTTCCGTTCACTTCCCCGGCGGGCCGCTCCCAGACGCCGGCGATGGCCTCGGCCAGCTCCTTGACGTCCGTGAAGCCCGCGAACTTCGCGTTGGGCCGCTCCGCGCGCATCGCGTCGTGCACCAGCGCCTTGACCACCAGGATGGCAGCCGCCGACGTCAGGCCCTGCTCGGCCCCCGCCTTGCGGAAGGCGTCGCCGAGGGCGAGGGTCCAGGCCTCGGCCGCGGCCTTCGACGCCGCGTACGCCGCGTTGCCCGCCGTGGGCTTGGAGGCGCCGGCCGCGCTGATCAGGAGGTAGCGGCCGCGGTCGCTGCGCTGCAGGCCGGCCTGGAAGGCGAGCGAGGTGTGCTGCACCGTACGGATCAGGAGCTTTTCGAGAAGGTCCCAGTCGGCGAGGTCGGTCTCGGCGAAGGTGGCGCTGCCGCGCCAGCCGCCGACGAGGTGCACCAGGCCGTCGATCCGCCCGAACTCCTTCTCTGTGCGCGTAGCCCACTCGCGGGTCGCGTCGAGGTCCAGGAGGTCGACCGTGTCGCCTATGACGGTGGCCCCGCCGTGCGCGTACCGCGCGGCGTCCACGGCCTCCGCGAGGCGCGCCGCGTCGGCGTCGCACGCCACGACCGTGGCGCCTGCCTCGGCCAGCCTCAGCAGCGTGGCTCGGCCCGCTGGCCCTGCTGCCCCCGCGACCGCGACCACGGCTCCATCGAGTGCGGACATCGTCCTCGCCTCCTTGGTGCGGCCGCTCACGCGGCGACCTGCTCGGCGCCCGCCGCGGTGATCCCCTTGGTGGAGGCGATCACATGCTTGAGCTTCTTGGAGAGCGCCTCATAGAACATGCTGAGCGGAAATTCGTCGGGAAGCACCTCGTCGACCAGTTTCCGGGGAGGAAGCTGCGTGTCCAGGGCGTCCGGGCCCTTGGCCCAGCGCGATCCCGGGTGCGGGGCGAGGTACTGGGACACCAGGTCGTACGCGGCGAACCAGTGCACCAGCTTGGGGCGGTCGATGCCCGCGCGGTAGAGCTCCTCGATCTCGGCGCACAGCTGGTTGGTGACCTGCGGCGCACGCTCCCAGTCGATCTTGAGCTTGTTGTCCGTCCAGCGAACGACGTCGTGCTTGTGCAGGTACGCGAAGAGCAGCTGGCCGCCGAGGCCGTCGTAGTTCTTGACGCGGTCGCCGGTGACCGGGAAGCGGAACATCCGGTCGAAGAGGACGGCGTACTGCACGTCGCGGGCCTGCGGGACGCCCTCGGCCTCCAGCTTCACGGCCTCCTTGAAGGCGGTGAGGTCGCAGCGCAGCTCCTCCAGGCCGTACATCCAGAACGGCTGGCGCTGCTTGATCATGAAGGGGTCGAACGGCAGGTCGCCGTGGCTGTGGGTGCGGTCGTGGACCATGTCCCACAGGACGAACGCCTGCTGGCAGCGGTCCTGGTCGCCGATCATCTCGCGGATGTCGTCGGGCAGTTCGAGCCCGAGGATGTCGACCGAGGCCTCGGTGACGCGGCGGAAGCGGGCCGCCTCGCGGTCACAGAAGATGCCGCCCCAGCTGAAGCGCTCGGGGGCTTCGCGCACGGCGATGGTCTCGGGGAAGAGGACGGCCGAGTTCGTGTCGTACCCGGCGGTGAAGTCCTCGAAGGTGATGCCGCAGAACAGCGGGTTGTCGTAGCGCGTGCGCTCGAGCTCGGCCAGCCAGTCCGGCCAGACCATGCGCAGCACGACCGCTTCGAGATTGCGGTCCGGGTTGCCGTTCTGCGTGTACATGGGGAAGACCACGAGGTGCTGCAGGCCGTCCTCGCGGTGCGCCGCGGGCTGGAAGGCCAGCAGCGAGTCGAGGAAGTCCGGCACCTTGAAGCCGTCGTCCGCCCAGCGCCGCAGGTCCTTGACGAGCGCCTGGTGGTACGCGGCGTCATGCGGAAGGAGCGGGGCGAGCTGGTCGATCGCGGATATCGCGCGGTCGACGGCGAGCTCGGCCACGGACCGCGCCGGTGCACCGTCCGCCGCGAAGTCGATCGAGCCGTCGGCGGACTGCCACGGCCGGATCTCCTCCACGGAGTCCTTGAGCATCGGCCAAGCCGGGTGCTCCACAACCCTTCCCGTGGGGCCACCCCCACTCGCGGAAGGTACAACCCCTTCCGTCGCCTTCTGCACAAGAATTTCCGTCACTTGTCAACCTCCACGGGAGAACCTCGCGTATGGACACCGTATGTGTGCGAGGTTCTCCACCACAAGAGGAGGCTCGGGAAATTATCCTGTGTTACCCCCGACATCACCGCTGTTTTTCCTGTCCGACACCGTCAGGGCGACCGCTTCTGCCACATCCGCCAGCGCCGACCGCGCATCCCCCAGGAGCTGCGGGAAGCCCAGGAACCCATGGAACATCCCCGGATGGTGCCCCTCGGTCACCTCCACCCCCGCCGCGCGCAGCCGGGCCGCGTACGCCCGGCCCTCGTCGCACAGCGGATCGCAGCCCGCGGTGACGATGTGCGCGGGCGGCAGCGCGGCCAGGCCGGCCCGCAGGGGCGAGGCGTAGGGATGCGTACCGTCGCCGTCCGGGCCGAGGTACTGCTCCCAGAACCAGCGCATGTGCGCGGCCGTGAGGAAGTAGCCGCTCGCGTTCGAGGTGTACGAGGCACTGCGCTGCCCCGCGTCCAGGACCGGGTAGATCAGCACCTGGAGCGCCACGGCAGGGCCCGAGCGGTCCCGCGCCATCAGGGCCGCGACGGTGGCGAGGCCGCCACCGCTGCTGTCCCCCGCCGTCACCACCGCTCCGGGATCACCGCCGAGCGCGCCCGCCCCCGCCTCGGCCGCGGCCCAGAGCAGGGCGGCGTACGCGTCTTCGGCTGCCGCAGGGAAGCGGTTTTCGGGGGCAAGGCGGTACGCGACGGAGACGACGACTGCGCCGGACTCCGCGCACAGCCCGCGGGCCGTGGCGTCGTGGGTGTCGAGCCCGCAGATCGTGTAGCCCCCGCCGTGGAAGAAGACGACGGTGGGCCGGGGGCGGCCGGTCCCCTCGGGCCGGTAGACGCGCACGGGCAGATCGGGAGCACCGGCGGGCCCCGGGACGGTCCGGTCCTCCACGGCTCCCACGGGCTGCGGGGCCTTTCCCGAGGCGGGTGTCGCGGCGAGGATGCGGCGGGCCTCGGCCGCGTCGGTGACAGTGCCGCCGAGGTCGGGGAAGGCCGCGCTCAGCGCGTCGACGAGGGGCCGTGCCTCCGGGGCGAGGCGATCGCTCTCCGCGCCCACGCTCAAGCCTCCTGGGCCCGGAAGTACGGGATGACCTTCTCGCCCCACTGCCGCAGCGTCTCCATGCAGGCTTCCTGCGGGACGGTGCCCATCTGGACGAGGCACATGATCTCGTCGGCGCCGGCGTCGCGGAGCCGCTCAACATAGGCGATGGCATCGTCGGCGGTCCCATACGCGTGATCGGCATTGAAGGTGGCCGTGGACGTGGGCCGCACCGGGATGTTGTGCTCGTGCAGCCGCGCGACGACCTGCTCGGCGGCCTCGCGCATCGCGGCCGTCTCGTCGGCCCCTTCGACCACGGCCTCGTCGGGGATGCCCGCGCCGCCGTACCAGTGCCCGATGGACTGCGCGAAGAACCGCTGCCCCCGGATGCCGACGCTCCGCGCGGTGTCCCGGTCGTCGAGCACGATCGTCGGACAGAGCACGGAGAAGTGGTCGTTGACGACGCTCGACACGAAGCGCGCGTCGGTACGGCCCGCGATCGCCGTGTCGTAGGCGGCCCGCATCTCGGCGATCGAATCGGGCCCGGCGAATCCCATCACCAGGGCGCCGATGCCGAGTTCGGCTGCCTGCTTCAGCGTCTCGGTCCTGCTGCAGGCAAGGAAGAGCGGCGGATGCGGGGTCTGCTTCGGCCGGGGCAGGATCGGATGCGGATCGATGTCGAGCAACTCGCCGTGATGCTCCAACTCCTCGCTCTCCCAAGCCTTCCCGATGATCCGCAGCGCCTCCTCGACCTCCTGCGTCGTACGTTCCTTGTCGACGCCGCACAGCGAGGTCTCCTGCAGGGTGCCACCGCGCCCCGCGCCGAGGTCGAGCCGCCCGCCGGAGAGCAGATCGAGCATGGCGGCACGCTCGGCGACGCGTGCCGGGTGGTTGAAGTTGAACGGCATGCAGACCACGCCGTGCCCGATCCGGATGGTGCTGGTGCGCGCTGCGACCCAGGTCAGGAAGATCTCCGGGGCGCTCATGTGCGCGTACCACTTGAGGGAGTGGTGCTCGACGGCCCAGATGCGGTCGAACCCCATCTGCTCGGCCAGCACGGCCTGTTCGACGCTGTCGCGGATGAGTTGGTGCTCGCGCTCGACGGTGGGGTCGGCGAGCTGCGCTTCGAATATGACGGAGAACTTCACTTGCCCTCCAGGGAGTTGAGCCGTTGCGACACGACCTCTATTTCAATTAGCCATATGACTAGTCGTCAGTTCGTGAAGTCGCAAGGGATACGGCACGGGGTCTTCGCAGGCCCATCGGCTGACCGGTGGCCGCACGCCCGGCCCCTGCCGCCGCCGCGACGGGTGCGGCATCGCGCTTCCCCGGCACTCCGCGCTCTCCGGACGACCCGCACTTCTCCGTACCGATGCACCCGACCGAGAACGGTGAGAGGGCGACAGCATGCCGGGCGCTCACGACGACGTGTACACCGAATGGCGCGGCGGAACGTGCCGGGTGAAGTGGTGGAGCGGCGAGTACTACGCCAACGGCCGCAAGCGCTACGAGTCCAGGGGCGGCTTCACCGACGAGAGGAAGGCGCTCGGGTACGGCCAGGACCAGCGTTACGAGATCCGGCACGACACCCACGTCAGCAACCGCGGCAGCGCCACACTCCTGTCGGACTGGCTCGACGCCTGGCTGGGCTCCCTGGACCACGCCCAGCCAGAACCTCAGCCCTCGCTGCGGGCGTCCGGCGAACCGTCGGCACCACCGGGCTGCCCCGCTCCACCCGCTTGCCCAGTGCCGGGAAGCGGAGCTCCAGGAGGTTCCGCGGCGGGGCCGACCAGTTGGTCGGTGCTGTCCCGTGGTGGTGTCAGCAGCGTGTTGAACACGACGCTCAGCTTGTCGACGGTCTGCCGGGAGAACATCCCGACGAGTGCGGCCACGGAGGCCACTCCATAGGGGTTGATGTCGCCGGACGAGGCCACGCTCGTGGTGAGCCCGCCGCGCAGGACGCAGTAGACGACGAGGGCCAGCGACGCGCCGACGAGCGGCTCCAGCAAGTACATCAGGAACCAGCTGCGTCGGAGACGCCTGTTGCCTACGTACTCGTAGGCGGAGCGCAGAACGTGGATCAGGGAGCCAAGAGCTCCGATGGAGATCACGACCAGGAAGAGCCGGGTGTCCCGCGCCAGCCTCGGGGTCCAGATCAGTATCCGGGTCCGGCTCGCCCGCTCGGTGTTCCCTTGCTGGGACAGGGGCTGCGGCCATGCCTGCAGCAGTACGGTGAGGGACACGGCGGCAAGCATCAGCAGGACGGCGACGAGAACGATCACGTCCCGCGTTGTGGCGAACCTCGTGCCCACCGCCATCCGCTGCGGCTGCCCCGTGGATGGCTCCTCCGGCCGCGCCGGCTCCTCGCCTGTCACGGCGTTTCCTAGTCCTGGTCGAGCCGGTTCCAGGCGACCGCCGCGGCGGCACGGGCACCGAGTTCGTCATCGTAGGGCCGAGTCACGATCACAACATCGCGAGCAGTGGAGAACGCGTGCTCGATACTGGTCCGGCGCACCGCCGTCATGAAGACTTTGGCCGCCGGGAACCTCTCGTGGTCCTCCGACACCAGGGGCTCGGGACCATAGAGCACCACGCGGTCCGGGTTCGCCAGGTTGAGCAGGTCCGCGAGGCCTCGGCCCAGCGCCCGGCCGGCCTCCGTCAAGGCCTCCTCGACGAGCTTGCCACGGTCGTCGCTCTTGAGCAGAACAAGCGCCCGGGCCAGATCCGGCACCGGATCCCCGCTCATCTCCTGGACCCGCCGCGCGATGGCGTCGCTGCCCGCGACGCTCTCCAGGCATCCCTTGTTCCCGCAACTGCACTCATGGCCCTGGTAGTTCTCGACCACGACGTGGCCGATCTCCCCCGCCGCCCCTGAAGCCCCGTGAAGGATCTCGCCATCGACCATCAGCCCCGCGCCGATCCCTTTGTCGAGAACAACAGCAGCGAAGTCGCTGCTGCCGTCCGCGTCACCCACCGCAAGGGCCAGCTGCGCCATGGCGTTGGCGTCGTTCTCCACGACGGTGGGCAGTGCCGTCGCCTTCCGCAGGAGTTCCCCGAGCGACAGACCGGACCAAGGGCCGTCATCGGCGTAGTTGGGCGCCTTGACGACGTCCCCACTGTCCGTCGCCACATGGCCGCCGATCTCCACGCCGAGACCCGTCCGCCCCGACTTGGCCGCCTCAGCCGCGGCCGGCACCTTGTCGAGCAACTCGTGAACGAAACGAGCCAGTCCCTGGATCAGCTTCTCCTGGCTGCCGTCGAACCGCGCTTGGCGGTGCAGGCTGATGTATACCTCTGCACTCGCGTCGGTCACCACGCCTGTCAGCGACTCCGGACGGACCTTGACACCCAGGCAGTAGTCGATACCCCCAGGTGGGGGCGCGATCAGACCGACGCTCTCCAGATACTGAGTACCGCGCGGCGTAAGGCTCCACGCGTTGTGGCGCCACTGCCGGCTCTTCCACACCAGGCCGGCCGCCGTCAGCCTTCGGCCTATCCGGCTGATCTCGGTGGCGTCCACCTTGAGCCGGCCCGCGAGCTGCTCGTTGCTCAGACCGGGCTCTTTGGCCACCTCCAGGAGAAAGCTGACCGGGTGTCCATGAGGGGTGAAGTTCAGTTGCAGCGCCGAGGGCAAGCGGCGCAGTGCCCAGGTCGTCATGTCGAGCATCCCGAGGAGGTGCCCCCGTTGCTCGGCGCGTTCCGCCTGGTCCCGATCGGCCCGCACATGATGCCCGTACAGCCTGCGGAGTCCGTCATGTGCGGCCTGGATCGCCGGTTCGTCGGCGGTCAACGACGCATCGGTGACCAGCATGGCCAACGAACTGAATTGCTGTGGCGGAATTGCCCGCTCCGCCTCCATCTCCTCGAGTGCGGCCTGCACTTCACTTAAGCGGTCACGCTTAGGTCCCGGTGATTCACTCATGTCACTCGCCCTTCGTTCCGGGTGTCCATAGAGGTGCTACCCCAGCATGGGGCGATGTCAAACGAGCGTCAAGTGAAGATTCATGATCGGTCACAAATGCTCATCGAATCCTTTCCGTTACAAGTTCTTGGCACAAGTCGATACGCATCCATAAGGCGTGCCGTTAACATCTCAGCTACGCACTCATACTTCGGGGGGAGTCATGAATACAGAGCCGCGCGATCCCGATCATTCGGTCGACGAGATCGAATTACCGGTAGATCCGGCAGACCTCTTCGTCGTCCTGTACGACGCGCTTCCGAACTGGCCGTTCCGTGGGCGCACCGCGAACAAGTGGTTCGATGACATCCAGGTGAGACAGCAGGCGGAACTGGTCTGCAAGGACGTGCGCAGGGATGGGCGTGCCAGCATCGACCTGGTGCGCAACCTCATCCGCGAATACGGGGATCAGGGAATATTCGCCGCGCTCATGGGCCTTGACCGCGCCTTCGAAAACGCCGGGATCTACCCCGGAACCACCGGTGAATCGACGATGTGCTGGCTCGGCCGGCGATACCAGAACACCAACAGCCTCAACAACAACACGGAACGGACCGGCCTCCTACTGCCCCGCTACACTCGACCGGGCAAGGTAATAGCAGAACACACCGGAAAACCGGATTTCTTCTCCGTGCACCGAGTCACCCCGACGGTCCGCGAGGGAATCTGGCACAGCGGAATCCTGCACCTCGAACCACGGGATTGCGCGCGAAAGCAAGCGATTTCCATTGGAGCAGCGCCCGTACTGAAGAGCTACCTCGATCTGAAGTTCGAATTCCCGGACAGCGGAAACGTTGGTCTTTACCGTGTAGCACCGGACGACGACCGACTCCGCTCGCGGATCGAAAGGGTGTTCCAGAATCTGGAGAACTCAGGCGCCCAGATAGGCGTACTGCCGGAATGTACGCTCTCGAACGACCTGCTCAAACACTGGGACACCCTCCTGCACAACGACCCGCCCGCGGCAAGCCGCCTCCAGTGGGTCCTTCCCGGCACCGGGCCGATCGGATCCACGGAGCCGGCGGAGCCGCCGCCGAACCGGGCCATCCTGCTCGACCGCGAGACCGCGCAGGTGCTGCTGTGGCAGGACAAGATGGCCGGCTTCACCCTGGGCGAGGGACAGGCGGAGGACTGGCAGCTGCCGGAGCGCCCCAAACACGAACCAGCGGCCGAGTACATCTCCAAGGGAGACCAAGTCGCCGTCCTGGAGACCTTCCTTGGCCGCATCGCCATCCTCATCTGTGAGGACATCAAGCAGGACGCCGCATGGCTGGGCAAGTGCCAGGCGTTCGGTGTCTCGCACATCTTCGTGCCGCTGTTCGCCTCACCGATCAGCCGGCAGGTCAAACGCTGGGCCCTCGAGGCCGCGGAGCACTGTGTCGACCAGCTGGGCGCGTGGGTCGTCCTCTCCAACAGCCTGGCCGTCGAAGAGGCGATGCGCACCCGGCCCGACTTCGTGTCGGACGACGCCTACAACTGTGTCGTGGTCGGCCCATCACTTCCCCGGCCGACGAGGTACGCCAAGGCGCCGGCCCAGTTCTGCCGCTCGGCCACGGCCGAGGAGACAGCCCGGGTCGTCTGCGACGAACACGGGGCACCGCCCGTCCCCGACCCAGGCGGGCCGGCGCCGCTGCCTGCGGTTCGGTGCGGCCCAGAGGCCTGACCGAGGGACAGTGAACCTATAACCTGGCTTGGAGGTTTCTGTTCGGTCGAGTCGACGTGAAGAGGGGTGCCGGTGACATTCCTCCCGATCGACGATGAGAACGCACCGCTGTACACCATCGGGCAGGTCGCGGACATGCTTGATGTACAGCTCGCCTTTCTGCGGCGCCTGGACGAGCAGGAGATCGTGGTCCCGGTGCGCTCCGCGGGCGGCCAGCGGCGCTACTCACGCCGCGAGATCGACCAAGTGGCTGAGGCTCTCCAGCTCATCGGTGAGGGCGTCACCCTGGCCGGCGTGCGCCATGTGCTGGCACTGCGGCACCAAGTTGCCGCCCTGGAGGCAGAGTTGCAGCAATACCGGAGGGCAACGGGCGGCCGACCGGGTGACGTCTGATCGCCGACTCCCCTCAGCCTGAGGAACTTTGGGAGTACCCGCATCAGGTGGCTGATCCGCAGGGTCCTCAGCACAGGCCCTACAGGTCCAGGACCAGCCGTTTCGGGGGCTGTTCGGCGGCGTACAGCAGGGCCATGACCCTCCTCCTCGAAGTGCTGGTGTGCCTCAGGTGGTGATCTGCTTGGCGCCGCCGTCGCTTCGGCTGATCTCGATACGGCGCGGCTTGGCCTGCTCGGCCACCGGGATCCGTACGGTCAGCACACCCGCGTCGTACGCGGCCTCGATCCGCTCGGTGTCCAGAGTGTCGCCCAGGAACAGCTGACGGCTGAACACACCGTGCGGCCGCTCGGCGACGATCATGCCCTCATCCTTGAGCTCGGGTGCGCGGCGCTCGGCACGGATCGTCAGGACGTTCTGCTCCACGTCCATCTCGAGGGACTGGGCCTCGATGCCCGGCAGGTCGAGGTGGATGAGGAAGGTGTCGCCGTCGCGGTAGGCGTCGAGCGGCATCGGCGCCGGCCGGGCCACGGTGCCGAAGAACTGCTGGGTCAGACGGTCGAGTTCACGGAACGGGTCGGTGCGGATCAGCATCATGATTCACTCCTCTCGCCCGAGGCATCTGCTCGCCGGGCTCCCGGGGAGCCCGGACGCTGTCAGCAACTCCTATACCTCGACGGGCCAAGGCTTGACAAGGGTCAGCTCAGGTTCCATTCAGGTGAGTAGAGAGGTTGCGGCACTCGGGTCTCCCCCTCCGCGACAGGGCGGTGGTGAGCGCTTACGCGGCGGGGTGGTACGCGGGAGGCCGGACCGTCAGGTGATCAGGCTCGTCGTTGGCCCCCGGGTGGCACCCGCGCCGGGTGAGCCCGCCCTGCGGATCGGTCCGGTCCACGTACACCGTTCCCCGCCCTGAGCCACCAGCCGTCAGAGTCCCGCCGGGCAGGCCGGGACGCACCGGGCGACCGTCATCGCCAACTTCTCTGTCAAGTTCGGCGTGTTGAGGAGGTGCGTGGACTCGGGAAAGCTCTGGGCCGACCGTTCAGGCCGTGGAGGCGGGGGCGGTCGCCGCCCGCAACGGTGACCTCACGGGTCAGTCACGCGGGCCCCTGCCCGGCGGGCACGGCGTGCGCCAAGAGGAACTCCGTCGCCGCCGCGATGGCCTCGGCGTAGGTGCCGTGGACGGCCTCGGACTCCTCGTCCTGCTGGTCCGCGGCGGTGGCGCTGTACCACCAGGCGTCGACATCCGGGTCGTGGTGAACCACGGCGGAACCGCCCGCATAGCGGAGCGGGATGGACCCGCTGGCGGACTTCTTGACCACTGCGTGGGGCCACTTGAGGCGGGCGGACTGACGTTTGATGCCGCCCCATGCCGCACCCAGCTGGGCATAGTTCGCTCCACTGCGACCGGCGACGGTGGCGGCACTCTCCGCCAGCCGGTCGACGGACTGCTTAGCTTCGTACAGCGCCCGCAGCAGCGCCAGTTGCACATCGGGCGAGGCCATCAGCGCCGGGTCGAAGGGCTTGTCGGCGGTGCGATAGGCCAGCGCACGTGTCGAGATACGTTCGGCCAGCGCGCGGACCGCGTCGAGGACTCTGTCGTCCATGGTGAACGTGTCGTCCTTGCTGGGCTCGCTCCAGGCGGGCTCCAGCAGAGTCATGACGGTCGCCCAGAAGTCGTCTTCGTTCTTGTCGGGAGTCGGGATCCCTGCCGCTTCATCCATGTGACAAGCCTACCTGTCGAGCGGCGAGCATGACAGGAATTACTGTCAAGAGCGGCGGACCCGCGGCGACATCCTGCGCATCGCCCCCTGGTACATGCGGGCCGGTGCCAAGGTTCTCGGGCCCGTCCTCTTCGACTCCTTCAAGACATCGGCGTACAACGTCGTCGAATCGCCCGCGGCCCCTCACATGTTCTCTGCGCCGGCCTTGATCGCCTCGCGGATGCGGACGTACGTGCCGCAGCGGCAGATGTTGCGGATGCCGTCGAGGTCGGCGTCGGTGATCGTGCGGCCTTCCTGTGCGACGCGTTCGACCAGGGCGACCGCGGCCATGATCTGGCCGGGCTGGCAGTAGCCGCACTGGGCAACGTCCTGGTCGAGCCAGGCCTGTTGCATCGGGTGCAGGTCCGCGCCCACCGTGGCCGGGAGCCCTTCGATGGTGGTGATCTCGTCGGTCGCCCGCAGATCCTTGACGGGGATCGCGCAGGGGTTGGCGGCCTTGCCGTTGAGGTGGCTGGTGCAGGCCTTGCAGACGTTGATGCCGCAGCCGTACTTCGGGCCGGTCACGCCGAGGATGTCGCGCAGCACCCACAGCAGCCGTACGTCGTCGGCGACGTTGACGGTGACCTGCTTGCCGTTGAGGCGGAAGGTGTGCTCAGGCACGGGATCTCCTTGCTTCGTTCGGTCTGCTTCGGCGGATGTTTCAGCGGGCGAGGTCCCGGCCGTCGGTCGGGGACTGGGGGATCGGCGGGACGGTCGGCTTGGGCTCGAAGGAGAGCGTGCCGTGGTTGATCGGGAAGCTGGTCGGCATGGTGCCGGTCGCCCGGCCGTACGCGCAGGCGACCGCCGCCATCGACGCGGTGACGCCCAACTCCCCTGCCCCGCCCGGCTTCCCGGTGGTGGTCGGCATGACGATGATCTCCAGCTCGGGTGGGGTGTTCCACTGCCGGGTGTAGAAGTAGTTGTCCCAGCTCGCTTCGAGGAAGTAGCCGTCGCGCAGATGCAGGCTGGAGGTCAGGGTCTGGGCGATGCCGTCCATGAGGCAGCCCATCATCTGGGCTTCCAGGCCGCGTGGGTTGACGGCGAGGCCGACGTCCACGGCGATGACGGCTTTGGTGACGCGGGGGCCCGTCACGCCGTCGCGGATGGGGCGGTTGACGGTCTCGGGCCGGCAGTCGATCTCCACCAACACCGCGTTGACGGCATGGTATTCGGAGTGGAGAGCGATGCCCTGTGCGGTGCCGTCCGGCATCGGCCGCCCCCACTTCCCCGCCTCGGCGACCTTTTCGAGCGCCGCCCGGGCGCGGTCGTCGCGCAGGAAGTCACGGCGGAACTCGAAGGGGTCCTTGCCCATCTTCGCGGCTAGCCGGTCGACGACGAGTTCGCGGGCGCAGGTGACGTCGGGCGAGTAGACGTTGCGCATGCTGCCGGTGTTGAAGCCCTTGTCGGTCTCGCTGAGGAGCCGGCTGTTGAGGCCGAAGTCGTACGGCATCGACTGGGAGAGCTGGAAGAACGTCTCGGAGAAGCCGATGTCGCCCACGGGCAGCTTCGCGGCCAGGGCCGTGAAGACCTCGCCGAGGCCGTGGCCGAGGTCCGTGGAGACACTGGTGTGCCGCTGCCGGTAGCTGAGCACGGTCTTGCCGAGGTAGGCGGCGCGTACGCGTGAGGTGGCCATCGGGTGGGTGCGCCCTTGGCGGGCGTCGTCGGCGCGGTGCCACATGAGCTTGACGGGCTTGCCGAACTCCTTGGAGATCTCGGCGGCTTCGAGCGCGGCGTCGAAGAACAGCTTCCGTCCGAAGGAGCCGCCGCCCTCGGTGACGTGGACGGTGACCGCGCTCTGCGGAAGGCCGAGCCGGGCGGCGATGGCCTGCTTGGCGACGATCGGCGCCTTCAGGCCCGACCAGATCTCTGCGCGGTCCGAACGCACGTCGGCTATCGCACAGTTGGGCTCAAGCGCGCTGTTGCTGCGGAAGTGGAAGGTGAAGGTGGCCTCCACGGACGGTGTCACCGGGGGAAGCCCGAGCGGCAGTTCGGCGGCTTGCAGCTCCTTGAGCACCGTCTCGTCGGACTTGCCTTCCGCGCTGCCGGGATTCCAGGACACGTGCAGGGCGCGTACGGCGTCGATGCACTGACCGAAGGTCTCCGCGCGCACCGCGACGCCGGTGGAGACCGCCGCGACATCGGTGACGCCCGGCATGGCCCGGACTTCTCCGAGGTTGGCCACCGCGCGGACCTTGCCGTTGATGGTCGGCGGACGGCACACCATCGTCGGCCTGGCGTCCGGTACGTCGAGGTCCATCGCGAACTTCTTGCGCCCGGTGACCGCGGCGAGCGCGTCGACGCGGTTCTGCGGCGTGCCGATGACGGTGAACTCGCGGCGCTCCTTGAGCTCCACGGACACCCGCTGTGGCTCGCCGCTCGCGGCCTTCTCGGAGAGCGCGCCGATGCCGATGCTCTTCCCGCCCGCCCCGTCGGTGATGACTCCGGCCTTCAGGGTGAGGTCGCCGACTGCCGCGCCGAGTTCGACGGCCGCGGCTCGCAGCAGCCGGTGGCGGGCGACGGCCGCGGCGACCCGGATCGGGGTGTAGGTCGAGACGGTCGTGTTCGACGCGCCGGTGAGCTGGTTGAACACCAGCTCAGGGCGTGCGTCGGCCAACGTGACCCGTACCCGGTCCAGCGGCACGTCCATCTCCTCGGCGATCAGCATCGCCGTCGACGTCGTGATGCCCTGGCCGACCTCGGCGCGCGGCAGTGCGAACGACACGGTGCCGTCCCTGCCGACCTCGACCGTGATCAGGTTCGAGGTCGGCAGGGCGGCCGCGGTCATCACGTCGTTGAGGTCGACGAGCTCGGTGACCTCCGGTGACGGAATCCCGGCCACGGCCCGGGGCGCGGGCGCGAGTTGGGCAGCGGTCACCAGCGTCGGAGCGGCGATCACGTATCCGAGGAAGCGGCGCCGCCCGATCCCGGAGGCACCGGACTCCGACATTGACTCCGGCTCCATCAGTGCGATCGGTTCGCGTCGGGGATCTCAAGGTGGATGGGCCTGCCCTCGGACAGGAAGAGCAGGACGAACTTGCGGAGGGCTTCCTCCATGGCCCAGGCGGCCTCCGGGACCAGGGGCAGCGGGATCAGCTTTTCCCGGAAGGCCACCAGGAGCGGCCAGGACTTCGCGATCAGCGGCTGCCAGAACGGCTCCTCGGACAGGCCGATCAGGTCGCCGATCCGGTCGCCGAGCGTGTACCTGGAGAACGCGCTGACCAGGGGCCGTGACACACCGGCGTCGAGCTCGCCGACGATGTCGAGGAGCATCTCGGTCAGCTTGACGCCCTCGTCCGTGCGGGCGAGTACGGGGTCGAGAAGCTGCTTGGACTGGGCCTCGGCCGCCTCCCAGCTCGCGGGGATGTATTCGTCGCGGACGCCGAGCATGTGCGCGGTCACCTGCCACACATGCAGGTAGGCATCGGACTCGGCGCGGGAGACGGGGACCTTCCACTCGAGCAGCTTGCGCATGACAAGAGTGGCCAGGCTGTGCCAGGTGACGAGCACGTCCGCCTGGCTGATGGGGATCTTCTGGCCGCCGCTGGTCTGCGACCAACCCGGGGACTTCGGCAGCAGGTTGCGTACCGCCGCGTGCACGAGCCGGGTCCGCACCGCGGTCACGATCATGGAGCCCTGGGGCTGGTAGGCGTCCAGGTCCCCGATGTCGTACCCGAGCTTCGCGGTCTTGGCGATGCGGTCCTTCATGTCCGCGCCGCCCTTGGAGTAGTAGACGGCACGCGCCTCCCTGGGGATGGCGGTGCTCATCAGACCACTGCCGAGGCCGTACAGGGCACCGACGTAGATCCCCTTTGTCCTGCTGAACAGGGCAGCGGTGTCGAGCTTCTTCCGGTCGGCCCAGGAGGGTAGTTGGCGGGCCTTCTCCATGAACTGCCGCAGATCCTGGGGCAGTCCGTCCGGGAGTGGCTGGTCGTTGCGGGTCCAGGTCCGCAGCAGCTCGTTGACCTTGGGTACGTCGCCACGGTCAAGGACGGCACCAAGGATCTGGTCGGCCTCCTCGTCCCACACCCACTGGGGGTCGGTGCCCGCCCCCGCCTTGGCCACCGAGCCGTTCGCCGCCCAGGTCCACGCGGACCGCGCGCTCGCCGGCGACGCCATGCCGAGCGCTCCGGCTGCGCCAAGGGCGCCGCCCGTGAGCAGCATCTTGCGCCTGCTGAGTTCATCCATGCTCGGAACTCCTCCTTGAGTCCGGGGGGGGTCAGGCGGGCCGGTTGGCGTCGGGGATGTCGAGGTGGATCGCGCGTCCCTTGGAGAGGTAGAACAGGATGTACTTGCGGGCCGCTTCGTCGATCGTCCAGGCGATCTTCGGCACGAGGGGCAGCTTGATCAGGCCCTCGCGGAACGCCACCAGCGGCGGCCAGGCGGTCTTGACCGCCGATTCCCAGAACGGCTCGCGGGGGATGCCGTCCCAGTCGGCGATCCGGTCGCCCACGAGATACCGGGCGAAGGCGTTGACGAGAGGGCGGTCGACGCTTCCGGGACTGGTCTGCTCGGCGAGCTGGCCCAGCAGGATGTCGGTCAGCTCGACGCCTTCGCGTGTGGGGCCGAGAACCGGGTCGAGGAGCTGCTTGGACTGGGCCTCGGCCGCCTCCCAGCTCGCGGGGATGTATTCGTCGCGGATACCGAGCATGTGCGCCGTCACCTGCCACACGTGCAGATGGGCGTCGGACTCCGCGGAGGTGATCGGGACCTTCCACTCGCGCATCTTGCGCATCGCGTAGGTGGGCAGCGTGTGCCAGGTGACCAGCATGTCCGCGAGGCTGATCGGGATCTTCTGGCCGCCACTGGTGTCGGACCAACTCGGGGACTTCGGCAGCAGGTTGCGTACCGCAGCGTGCACCATCCGGGTCTTCACCGCTTCCACGATGCAGGTGCCGTCGGGCCGGTACGCGTCGAGAGCCCCGACGGCGAAGCCCAGCTTGCTGGTCTTGGCGACCCGGTCCTCCATGTCGGCGCCGCCCTTGGAGTAGTACACGGCGCGCGCCTCGCGGGGGATGGCGGTGCTCAGCATGCCGCCGCCGATGCCGTTGAGGATGTTGAGGTAGAGCCCTCTGGCCTCGTTGAACTTTGCGGCGGTCTCGAGCTTCTTGCGGTCGGCCCAGGAGGGCAGTTGCCGGGCCTTCTCCATGAACTGCCGCAGATCGCGGGGCAGTCCGTCGGGCAGCGGCTGGTCGTTGCGGGTCCAGGTCCGCAGCAGTTCGTTGACCATGGGTACGTCGCCACGGTCGAGGACGGCACCAAGGAGCCGGTCGGCCTCGTCGTCCCAGACCCACTGGGGGTCGGTGCCCGCGCCCGCCCCGGCCACCGAGCCGCTCGCCGCCCAGGACCAGGCGGACCGCGCGCTCGCCGGCGATGCCACGCCGAGCGCTCCGGCCGCACCCAGGGCGCCGCCCGTGAGCAGCATCTTGCGTCTGCTGAGTTCATCCATGGCCCGGAACTCCTCCTTGAGTCGCCTCAGCGCTGACTGATACTCTGATACAGATTGCGTAGCTGCGTTTCATCGGCGTTTCATCGAGAGAAGCACAACCCGGATCGGAGCACCAGACTCCGGGGACGACTTCTACAACTCGCCTTCAGTCCAAGGGGGTTGAGGAACGCCCCCTCAGAAAGGCGACCGTGGAACGACCTGCATTTCCCTTCCTTGCCACGCCCCAGGAATCGGATTCCGTACTGGACCGCGCGTTCACCGAGGCGGCCGAGCGGGTCGACGAGAACGACGAGGTCACCACGCGCGTGCTCGACGCCGCCTTCGAGCAGTTCCGCCGCATGGGCATTCGGCGGTCCACCATGGAGGATGTGGCGCGCCGTGCGGGGGTCTCCCGGATCACCGTCTACCGCCGGTTCGCCTCCAAGGACGCACTGGTCGAGCAGGTCGTACGGCGCGAGTTCCGGCGGTACTTCGACCAGTTCATCGTCGACGTCCAGGACGCCGAGACCGTCGCCGACCGCGTGATCCTCGGCTTCGTGAGCTCACTGCAGGCCATCCGCCGCAATCCCCTCATCGGCGGCCTGATGGACGTGGAACCGGACGCCGTCGTGCCATCCATGACCAGCGACGGGGGCCGCACGCTGGCCGTCGTGCAGCAGTTCGTCGCGGGCCGGCTGCGCCGCGAGCAACGGGCGGGCAAGGTCTCCCGCGACGTGGACGTGGACGTCGTGGCCGAGATGATGGTCCGGGTCTCGGCATCCTTCCTCGTCATCCCCAGCCACGTCATCGACCTCGACGACGAGGAGCAAGTACGGTCGGTGGCCCGGCAGTTCCTCGTGCCGATGCTCGACCCACCGCCCGCCGCCCGCCGCCGATTCGTAGCGCGAGGATGACTCCGCGCGGCGCGAAGACCGGCAAGATCCGCAAGATCCCGCTGATGTGCGTGGAGCACGAGGGGCGGTACGCGGCGGTGGCCTCCAAGGGCGGCTTCCCGCGTCACCCGGTCTGGTACTTCAACGTCAAGTCCGACCCGCACGTGGAGCTCCAGGACGGGTCCGTACGCCAGGACATGACGGCCCGTGAGATCACCGGGGACGAGAAGGCCGAGTGGTGGGAGCGCGCGGTCGCCGCGTATCCGGCGTACGCCGAGTACCAGGAGAAGACCGACCGTGTGATCCCCGTCTTCGTACTGGAGCCCGCGTCCGTGGCCATCTGAGGACCCTCCTCGTTCGTGCCTGTATCAGCCCGCAGCAGCTCCGAACCACTTGGGCAGCTGGGCGAGCAGGTCCTGCTGGTCCTCGCCCGCCCACGCGACGTGCCCGTCCGGCCGCAACAGCACTGCGGGCACGTCCAGTTCCTCGCTCACATCGACGATGTGGTCGACCCGGTCCGCCCAGCCCTCCACCGACAGGCGTCCTGTCTGGTCGAGCAGCAGCCCGCGGCCGGCGTGCATCTGCCCGTACAGACGGCCCCGCTTCAGTTCCACGTCGCGCAGCCGCCCGCCCAGCAGGTCATGGCCGTCGCCGAAGTCGTAGCGGACGTCGACCGCGGTGATCATCCCGGTCACGTACCGGTTCACCTCCTCGAAGTCCATCAGCTTCGCGAACAGCTCCCGCAGCGCGGTCGGACCCGGCTCGGTCCCGAGCAGCGTGATCTGCGCGCGGGTGTTGTCGATGACCCGGGCGGCCACCGGGTGCCGTTCGGTCTCGTAGCTGTCCAACAGCCCTTCCGGGGCCCACCCGTTGACCGCAGCGGCCAGCTTCCAGCCGAGGTTGAACGCGTCCTGCACGCCGAGGTTGAGCCCCTGCCCGCCGGTCGGCGGGTGGATGTGCGCCGAGTCGCCGGCGAGGAACACCCGGCCGACCCGATAGCGCTCGGCCTGCCGGGTGGCATCGCCGAACCGGGACATCCAGCGCGGCGAATGCACGCCGAAGTCGGTGCCCGCGAACGCCCGCAGCTGCTTCTTGAAGTCCTCGATGGTCGGCTCGGCCGCGCGGTCCTCGGCCACCCCGTCGGCGGGCACGACAATGCGGCAAAGACCGTTCGCGGCGGGCGTGATACCGAACCGCAGCTGGGTCTTGTTGACCTCCTTGACGGCAGCGGCGATCGTCTCCGCGTCCTCGGTCACCTCCATTTCGGCGAGCAGCGTCTCGACCGTGGCCGCCTCGCCGGGGAAGTCGACGCCGATCAGCTTGCGCACCGTGCTGCGGCCGCCGTCGGCTCCGACGAGGTAGCGCGAGCGCAGCCGCGTGCCGTCCGCGAGCTCGACGCTCACCCCGGCGCCGTCCCCATCCTCGCCCCCGCCCTCGGACTGGGTCACCCCGACCACTTCGCAGCCGCGCCGCATCTCGACGCCGAGTTCGATGGCACGCTGGTTGAGCAGCCGCTCCGTCTCCGGCTGCGGGGTGGCGACACCGAACGGGTGGGCCGTGTCGAGACGGTCGGGCCACGGCTTCGCGATGCCGCCGAAGAGGCCACCGACCTGGAACTTCTCGCTGACCGCGAGGAACCGGTCGAGCAGACCGCGCTGATCCATCACCTCCACGCTGCGCGCGTGCAGGCCCTGCCCCCGGGACTGCTCGGTCTGCTTGTCCAGCTTCTCCAGTACGACCACGTGTACGTCGTGCAACCGCAGCTCACACGCCAGCATCAAGCCGGTCGGTCCGCCCCCGACCACGATCACATCAATCATCAAAGCCCCATCCAGCACGTTGCATTCAGGCCGGTTCCGGCCCAGGCCGATGATTCTGCGTCATGACCGGGGCCTTGCCGCAAGGGCCCCCACCAGCTATAACTTGAAACTGGCAGCAAGTGCTCTCGCCGTGCTCGCGCACCGCGATCCGAGCCAGTTTCGTCAGCATCATGCCGTTGCGCACCGCGACCACGTAGTCCACGGGAAGCCCGTGCATCCGGGTGCCGGGGCCGCGCCGAAAGGCTCCGCCTTCGCCTCCAGTTCCAGGCGGCGCTACCGACGGCCGTCGGACAGCAGACTCCAGACCTCGGACGGCGAGCTGAGGATCAGGCGGCGGTTCCGGGACACGGTGACCACGCTCCTTCTGGTCACGATTCGTACCATTCCGGCGCCTAGGGTGCCCCTCAGGGCTCGCGGCCCAGGTGTCTGTTAGATCTCGGCTCTGTGCCAGCCGGGGCAGTACGAGGCCCGCTCTACCGATCAGGGCTCAGGGCCGCTGGTTCTGTGTAGGGCTTGATTCGTGCTGCCCGTTCACGGCCCATTAGGTGTCTGAGCTCCACGCCGGTGACGATACGGCCCGTCCGCGCCCGAGGCCGCACCCCGTCCGGACCGACGGCAGAAGGCACCAAAAACCCGAAGCCGGACACCGGCGCGGACACCGACACCCGCAATTCGCCTGATCGTCTTCCGCTGTCCGCCCCGATATGAGAGAACGCTCTGATGTGCGATGACGAACTGATACCACCCCGGGCGGACTTGACCGAGAAGCAGTGGCTGCATGCCGACGCACCGCTCGCCCGGGACCTTGCCGAGAAGTGGGGGCCGGGGGCCCTCACGCTGCACCGCCGCACGCTGCTCGGCGGTGCCGCCGCCGGAGCCGCGCTCGCCGTGCTGCCGTTCGGCGCGCGACAGGCCACGGCGGCGCAGGGCGTCGCGAAGTTCCCCTTCCCCGACGGGCCGAACAAGAACGGGGAGTTCGCCGTCCTGGTGACCGGAGACTCCGGCACCGGTGGCGAAGAGCAGCTGGCCGTGACCGAGGCCGCGCGGCGGGTGTGCCGTGACGAGGGGGTCTCGGTGGCCGTCGGCCTCGGCGACAACATCTACGAGAACGGGCCCGAGTCCGACCACGACTCCGAGTTCCGGGACAAGTTCGAGACGCCCAACACCGGCATCGACGTCCCCTGGCTGATGGTGCTCGGCAACCACGACTGCTCGGGTCTGATCCCGGGCAGCGGCGGCGACCCCTCGCGCGGCGACCGCGAGGTCTCCTACGCAGCCTCCTCACCGCGCTGGTACATGCCGAGCCGCTACTACAACGTCACCCTGCCGACCGCCGAGGGCCGGGGCGACCCGGTGGTGGAGTTCTTCGCCCTCGACACCAACCCCGTCGCCTCGACCGTCGCCCAGACCTCCCCCCACTACAAGTGGGACGGCCCCTACATGCGCGCCCAGCGGGAGTGGCTCGACGCCGCGCTCGCCGGGTCCCGGGCCCGCTGGAAGGTGGTCCTCGGCCACCACCCCTACCTCAACAACGGCAAGCACGGCAGCGCCGGTTCGTACGACGGCTTCGTCATCGGCAACTACACGAGCGGCATCCATCTCAAGGAGCTGTACGAACAGGTGGTGTGCGGCCGGGCCGATCTGATCCTGTCCGGGCACGACCACACCCTCCAGGTCCTGGAGCCCACGACCCGCACGGCAGGCACCCGCCAGATCGTCTGCGGGGCGGCGGCCAAGTCCGGTGACGGCAAGGCCCACTTCGGACACCCCGCGGCCTGGCAGAACTTCTCCGACGTGGGCTTCATGATCCTCAAGGTCTCCGACCGGGCCATGACCGTGGACGTCTACACGGTCGACGTCGCCACCCGCACCGCGCACCTGGCCCACACCACGGCGACCTCCGCCGCGGCCGCGGGCCTGCAGGGCGTGCGGTAGGGACCTGCCCGCCGGTCAGAACGCCGTGGCCGCCAGCCAGGCGTCGAGCAGTTCGCGGTCCCCCGTGGCCGCGATGCCGGCGTCGGTGGGCCGCAGCCGTCCGTACGTGAGGAGCAGCAGGTCGCTCACGGTCCCGTGGACGGCGGCCGTGGCACGGCCGCGGCCGCGTTCCCAGGCGAAGCCGCCGCCCAGCTTGATCAGCCACGCGTCGTCGCTGTCGGTGGCGGCGAACTGGAGTGTCTGACCGTCGCGGTCGAGGCGGCTCACCGGCTCGGCGATCCACGCGTAGTGCGGCAGGTGCTCACCGGTGGGTGGTGCCGTGATGCCTGACCAGGTCGGAGAGCGTCCAGCCGGGGCAGGTGGGTATCGGCGTCGCCGGGTCGGCCCCCCGCGCCAGCTCGACGAAGCGCGCGTCCGCGGCCTGGACCGCGGCGCAGTACTGCTCATGTGTCAGACGGGTCATGAGCGCCGAACGTACCTGCCCCGAAGGCGAGTTCGCAGCGGCCGCTGCGGAATGCGTAGGCCCTGCGGACGGCGAGCGAGCGCCGGTGGCGAAGCCCTGGTTCACCGCTGCCCCGCCCCGGCCCCGTCCTCACCGCAGCCGAGCGCCCCGCCTCGCCAGATATTTGACCGGGTTGATGTCCGAGCCGTAGCCGCGCCGGGCCCGGATCTCCAGGTGGAGGTGGGGTCCCGTGGCACGCCCTGTGGCGCCGCTGCTGCCGAGCCGGTCGCCGGTGCCGATGCGGGCCCCCTGGCGGACCGCGATGCGCGAGAGATGCGCGTACAAGGCGTAGTGGCCGTCCCGCAGTCGCACCGTCACCGCCTTGCCGTACGCCCCCGACCAGCGCGCAAGGACCACGGTGCCCGCGCCGACCGCGTGCACCGGGGTGCCCCGGGGCACGGCGAGGTCGATGCCGGTGTGGTGTCCGGCGATCCAGTTGCCGCGTATGCCGTAGCGGGCGCTGACGCGGAATCGCCTGCGCAGCGGCAGGGCGAATCTGCCGGGAGGCCCTTCTGGGGCGAGGGCGCGGCTCTCCGGGACCGCCTCGTCCCCCTCGGCGAGGGCCGCCTCGAACTCCTCGTCGTAACCGAGGACGCAGCCGCCGTCGGTTTCCTCGGCGGCGGCATGCGGCAGGGGACTCGCCACCGTGAAGGCGCCGCCGGCCAGGAGGACCGCGGCGACACTCAGTACGTCACGTCGTGTGGTGCCCGCTTCACGCGGGCTGTCTATGTCGAAGCCCATGCCCGACAGCACAACGGCGGCGGGCCCCGGGCGCACGCCGACTGCGCCGCATGGCGTAAGGGCCGCGCCGCGTCAGCCGGGCGTCGGCCGGTACACGGTGAGCGCCTCGGGGAGTTTGTCGAGGAGCAGCGCCGTGGGAGCGGCGGCGACTTCGCCGTCGTACGCCATCGGTGTGCCGGCCGGCAGGCCGGAGACGGCCAGGCGCTGGGGCCGCGCCGAGGCGTACACGCGGGTCCTCGCCAGCTGTCCGGCCAGCGCGGATACCAGCAGACGGCTGCGCGCGAAGCGCCCGGCGTGCGCGATGCGGACGTCCAGGAGGCCGTCGGCCAGGTCGTGCCGGCGCACGGGGGCGATGCCGGCGCTGCGGTAGGCGCCGTTGCCGGCGAAGAGCAGCCACAGGGAGCGGTGGTGGCCGTTCACCACCGGGCGCAGCGGGCGGCCGGTGCGCACGATCCGGACGACGCCGAGCAGGGTCGCGAGCGGGCCGCCGATCCTCGGTGACCAGTGCTCTCTGATACGTACGAGGTCGGGGTAGGCGCCGAGGCTGAACGTGTTGAGGAAGTACACCGGGTCGGAGTACGTCCCGTCTTCCGGCTCCGCCCCGGCCAGTGCCCTGATCCGGCCGACGTCGGACCGGACGGCGCTGCCTTCGGCGACGGCCGCGCAGGCGTCAGCGACGGAGTCGACGCCCAGGTCCGCGGCGAAGTGGTTGAACGTTCCGCCGGGCAGCACCATCAACGGCACCTGGTGCCGCAGCGCCGGTGCGACGGCGGCGTTCACCGTGCCGTCGCCCCCGCACACGCCGAGCACGCCGCCGCGCCCGGCGGCGTCCCTGGCGGCCTCCTCGATCACCTTGGGGAGCGGTCCGGCCTCGTCCTCGTACAGCACCACCTCGGCGCGCGGCAGGGCGCTCTTCAACTGCCGTACCGGATCGACGAGTTGCGGCTGGGCGCCGGACGACGGATTGACCACGACCACCAGACCCTCGCCGTCCGGCAGCGCGGGCGCGTCCGTTCGGGGCCGTGCGGGCGGCGGCAGCTGCGCACGGGAGGGCACAAGGCCGCGCACCGCGTAGGCGGCGCCCGCGCCGATGGCCACGCCGACCAGGACGTCGCTGGGGTAGTGCACGCCGGTGTAGACGCGGGAGAACGCCACCGACCAGGCGACCGGCGCCACGGCCGCGCCCAGGGTCCGTGACTCCAGCGCGACCCCGGTGGCGAAGGCCGCCGCCGATGCCGAGTGCCCGGACGGGAAGGAGCTGGTCATCGGCTGCCGGGCCAGATGCCGTATCACCGGCACCGCGTCGAGGACCGGCCGGTTGCGGCGCACCGCGCCCTTGCCCAGCGTGTTGACCGTGCCCGAGGCGAGCGCAAGCGAGGTGATGCCGCGCACCGCCGCACGCCTGCCGCGTGCGCCGCCGAACGCCCACATCCCGGCGGCGATGCCGCACCACAGCAGCCCGTGGTCGGCGCTCCGGCTCAGCCGGGGCAACACGGGCTCCGCGGCCGGCCAGGAGCGGGCGGCCACATGGTGGAACACGAAGCGGTCGGTGGCGCTGAGCAGCCTGTGGACGCGCCGCCCCGGCAGATCGTTCATGCTCCTCTCCTACCCCCCGCGCGCTGTCCGCACCGCACACGTCTTGCGCCGACGGCCCCGCGTTCCCTTCAATCAGTCATATGGCAGCCCCTCGTTCCGCCCCTCGTTCCACCTCGTCCCAGCAGCCCGATGAGCTGCCGCCGACCGCATGGGCCGTGCTCGGCCTGCTCTCGTTCCCCGGCGAGCGCACCGGCTACGAGCTCAAGAAGTGGGCGGACGCCTCGCTCCGCTTCTTCTACTGGTCGCCCGCCATCAGCCAGATCTACGCCGAGCTGCGCCGCCTCGAAGGCCTCGGCTACGCCACGTCGCGGCGCTCGGGACCCGAGGAGCCGCGCACCAAGCGCACGTACGCGATCACCGAGGCGGGCCGTGCCGCGCTCGCCGGGTGGGCGGGCGGCGCCGACGTGGGGCCGCCGGTGCTCAAGCATCCGCTGCTCCTGAGGGTCTGGCTCGGACATCTCGCCGACCCGGACGGGCTGCGGGAACAGGTGAACGAGCACATCGCCCGTACGAGGGCCGAGCTGGCGCAGGTGCGCGAGGCGCTGGCCCGCGCCGAGGGCCTGGAGAGTTGGTCGCATCCGCAGATTGCGCTGCGCTGGAGCGTGCGGCGCCTCGAGTCGGAGCTCTCTCTGGCCGAGGCGATGCTCGACGATCTCACCGGCCTCTGTGACCCCTCCGGCCTCACTGACAACACCGCTCCCACGGCGTCCGGTCAACCCCCGGAGGACTCGCCCACCCACGGGTGAAGCGGCTCGCGGCGACGGGCCCCCGGCCGGTAGGACGGGGCGGGTCAGCCGACCCCGCCGTACGGAGCAGTGCACCTGTGAGCACCCGCGCAGTCCTTGTCGCCGCCGTCATCACCGGTCTCATCCTCGGCATCATGGGAAGCAGAGCGAACAACTCCGATTCTTCGGGCCACCCGCGTACGGGCGGTTCCATCGCGGAGTCGGGCCATTAGGCTGCGACCTTGCCGCGTGGCTTTCCTCCGTCCTCAGCCCCGCGGCCGCCGAGCCGCCGTCGACGGAAGCGAGTGAACCTTGAACTTCCTCACCATCGGTCATCGCGGGGTCATGGGTGTCGAACCCGAGAACACCCTCCGCTCCTTCATCGCCGCGCAAGCCGCGGGCCTCGATCTCATCGAGCTCGATCTGCATCTGAGCAAGGACGGCGCCCTCGTCGTCATGCACGACGCCGACGTGGCCCGTACGACCGACGGCAAGGGACCGATCGCCGAGAAGACCCTGGCCGAGCTGCGGGAGCTCGACGCGGGGCGCGGCGAGCGCATCCCCGTCTTCGAAGAGGTCCTGGACGCCGTGAAGGCCCCGCTGCAGGCCGAGATCAAGGACGTCGCGGCCGCGCGCGCCCTCGCCGAGGTCATGCACCGTCGCGATCTGGTGTCGCGGGTGGAGGTGATCTCCTTCCACGACGATGCGATCGCCGAGATCGCGCGCCTGGTCCCCGGCGTACGCACCGCGCTCGTCGCGAGCCGCTACGGCACCGATGTAGTGGAGCGTGCCACGGCCGTCGGCGCCACGACCCTCGTACTGAACATCCGGCGTCTGACGCTCGAGATCGTCGAGCGTGCCAGGAAGGCCGACCTGCGGATCATCGGCTGGGTCGTGAACACCCAGGACGATCTGCGGCTTGTGCGCGCGCTGCAGCTGGACGGCGCGACGACGGACTACCCGGAGATCAAGCGGACGGGCCGCTTCACCGCGTGAGCCGCCGCACCGCGTGAGCCGCCGCACGGCGTGATCAGCCCAGCGGCTTGACCAGCAGCTCGAACTGCAGGTCGTCGCGCTGCGGAATGCCGAAGCGCTCATCGCCGTACGGGAAGGGGGTCATCTCTCCCGTACGGCGGTAGCCGCGCCGCTCGTACCAGGCGATGAGGTCGTCGCGTACGGAGATCACGGTCATGTGCATCTCACGGGCACCCCATGTCTCGCGGACGGTCCGCTCGGCCTCCGCGATGATGACCTTGCCGAGGCCCGCGCCCTGGAGCTCCGGGCTCACCGCGAACATCCCGAAGTAGGCGTGCTCACCGCGGTGTTGGAGCTGGCAGCAGGCGACGACCCGGCCGTCGCGCTCCACCGTGAGCAGCTTGCTCGTGGGCGACTTGATGACATCGACGACGCCCTGCGGGTCGGTCCGCTGCCCCTCCAGGATGTCCGCCTCCGTGGTCCAGCCGGTCCGGCTCGTGTCACCGCGGTACGCCGATTCGATGAGCGCGACGAGTGTGTCGACGTCCGCGTCGGTGGCGTCCCGGAAGATGAGATCGCTGATGCTGGGGCGCGGTGCGGTGTCCATGGGGCGGGTTCTCCGTTCTCTGGCGCGGCTCTGGGCGCGGCGCGGGCTGCGCACCGCCGAGGGTAACCCGCCGCTAAGGTGCGGCTGCATGGTGCACGTACTGAGCAGCAGGATCCTTCTCCACCCCACCGACCCCGAGCGCTCACGAGCCTTCTACGGCGAGGCGCTCGGCCTGGCCGTCTACCGCGAGTTCGGCACGGGCCCCGAGCGCGGCACGGTCTACTTCCTGGGCGGCGGCTTCCTCGAAGTCTCCGGCCGCGCCGGGAGCCCGCCCTCCCCCGGCCTCCAGCTGTGGCTCCAGGTGCCGGACCTGCGGGCGGCCCACGAGGAACTCGTGGAGCGCGGCGTGGAGGTGACGCGGCCGCCGCTGAAGGAGCCCTGGGGTCTGATCGAGATGTGGATCGTGGACCCGGACGGCGTCAGGATCGTCGTCGTCGAGGTCCCGGGCGATCACCCGATGCGCTTCCGGCCGGGGATCTGAGGCGCCTTCGCCCTCCTCCTCCGTACTCCTCCTTCGCCCTGCGCATTGCCTCTATAGACCAGTCGGTCTAGTGTGCAGTCCGTGACACGAACACGAGGTGAGACCCGCGCCCGGATCCTGCGCACGGCGGCCGAGCTCTTCCAGCGGCAGGGGTACGGCGCCACAGGGCTCAATCAGGTGCTCGCGGAGAGCGGTGCCCCCAAGGGGTCGCTGTACTTCCACTTTCCGCAGGGCAAGGAGCAGTTGGCGGCCGAGGCGGTCGCGCTCGCGGGGGGCGAGATGGGCGAGCGCATGGCCCTGGCCGTGGGCTCCGCCGCCGGTCCCGAGGATGCCGTGCGGCGGCTCGGTGAGCTGCTCGCGCAGGGGCTGCGGGACTCCGACTTCCAGGACGGCTGCCCCGTGGCGACCGTCGCCCTGGAGGAGGCGGGCGGCTCCGGGCCCATCCATGACGCCTGCCGGCAGACGTACGACGCCTGGCTCTCCGGGCTCGCGGAGCGGCTGCGCGGGTGGGGCGCGACCGAGGACGACGCCCGGGATCTCGCCGATCTCGCGCTGTCATCGCTGCAGGGGGCACTGCTGCTCGCGCGGGTGCGCAAGGACACCTCGGTCATCGCGTCGGTCGCCCGGCGCGTCGGCGCGGTCGTCGAACACGGCGTACGGAACGGGAGGAACGGATGAAGGTTCACCACCTCAACTGCGGTTCCATGATGAAGATCGAGCCCACCTACGACGGGCCGCCACCCCTGCACGCCGTGTGCCACTGCCTGTTGGTGGAGACGGACACGCAAGGGCTCGTGCTCGTCGAGAGCGGGCTCGGGAGCGACGACGTGCGCAGGCCGCAGGAGACTCTCGACCCGGAGTGGACCGAACTCGCCGCGCCCGAGCTGGACTTCGCCGAGACAGCGCTCTCGCAGATCGAGCGTCTCGGGTACGCGGCATCCGACGTACGGCACATCGCGCTCACACATCTCGACGTGGACCACAGCGGCGGCCTTCCCGACTTCCCCGACGCCCGGGTGCACGTGATGGCCGCCGAGCTCGCCGCGGCGCTCGACGAGGGGCCGAGCCGTCGCTACCGGCCCGCGCACTGGGCGCACGGCCCGCGCTGGGAGACGTACGAGGAGCGGGCGGGCGAGGAGTGGGCCGGGTTCGCGGGGGTGCGCCAACTGGCGGGGCTCGGCGATGAGCTCCTGCTCGTGCCGCTCGGCGGACACAGTGCCGGGCACGCAGCGGTGGCGGTGCGGGACCGCGGGCGGTGGCTCGTGCACGCCGGGGACGCCTACTTCTACCACCGTGAGATGGCGCAGGAGTCCCCGCATTCGCACCCCGTGATGGATCTCGTCCAGCTCGACGCGCAGGTCGACAGCGAGCTGCGGATCGCCAATCAGGCGCGGCTGCGGGAGGTGGCGGCGCGCACCGACGAGTTCACCGTCCTGAACGCGCACGATCCGTGGGATTTCCTGCGTCTCAGCGGATCCGGCGACTGACTCCCGGGGTAGGGGGAACCCGTGTCCCGCCCGCCGACGCCGTCCTGAGCCCACACCCCTGGAGAGATCTCCTATGCAGCCTCCTCGGATTCTGATCGTCGGCGGTGGATTCGCCGGCATGGAGTGCGCGCACAAGCTGGAGCGGACGCTCAAGGCGAGCGACGCCCAGCTTCGGCTCATCAGCCCGCAGGACAGCCAGCTGTATCTGCCGCTGCTCCCGCATGTCGCGGCGGGCGTGCTCACCCCGCAGGCGGTGGCGGTTCCGCTGCGCCGGATGCTGCGGCGCACGGTGATCGTGCCGGGCGTGGCGATCGGCGTGGACCCGCACGCGAAGGCCGTGATCGTACGGAAGATCAACGGCGAGGAGGTCGTGGAGCGTTACGACTATCTGGTGCTCACGCCGGGCAGTGTGACGCGGCAGTTCGACATCCCCGGCGTCGAGACGCATGCCGTGGGCGTCAAGACGCTGGCCGAGGCGGCGTGGATCCGCGACCACGTGATCGCGCAGCTCGACCTGGCGGCGACGACATCGGACCGGGCGGAGCGGGAATCACGACTGCAGTTCGTGGTGGTCGGCGGCGGGTACGCGGGCACGGAGACGGCGGCCTGTCTGCAGCGGCTCACCCGTGCCGCAGTGAAGCGGTATCCGGGGCTCGACGCGTCGCTGATCAAGTGGCATCTGGTGGACATCGCACCGAAGTTGATGCCCGAACTGGGCGACCGGCTCGGCGACAAGGCCCTCGCCATCCTGCAACGGCGCGGCCTGAACGTGTCCCTCGGAGTCTCGGTGGCCAAGGCGACCGAGGACACCGTCACGCTCACCGACGGGCGCGTGCTGCCGTGCCGCACGCTGATCTGGACGGCGGGTGTCGCGCCGAGCCCGCTCATCGCCACGCTGGGCGCCGAGACCGACCGGGGCCGCCTGGTGGTGCGCCCGGATCTGACAGTGCCGGGCCTTGACGGGGTGTTCGCGCTCGGCGACGCGGCGGCCGTGCCGGACCTCGCCAAGGGCGGCGACGCGATCTGCCCGCCGACCGCGCAGCACGCCATGCGGCAGGGGTGGGCCGCCGCGAAGAACATCACCGCCGCGCTGCACGGCGACCCGCTGACCGACTACCGGCACAAGGACATGGGCCTGGTGGTCGACCTCGGCGGCATCCACGCCGTGTCGAAGCCGCTGGGCGTGCAGTTGACGGGCCTGCCAGCGCAGATCGTGGCGCGCGGCTACCACCTGGGCGCCCTGCGCACCCTCACCGCGCGCTTCCGCACGGCCGCGAACTGGGGCCTGAACGCGGTCGCGGGCGACGACTACGTACGCACCGGTTTCCAGGCCCAACGCCCCGCCACGCTCAAGGACTTCGAGCGCACCGACGTCTATCTCTCGAAGGAGGAGATCGACGCGCGGCTCTCGGTGGAGGGCACCAGGAAGTCGATGGCCCCGGAGAAGCCCCGCTTCCCGTAGACGACCGGCTGCGCTCTGGCCGGATGAGTGAGCGGCAACTACCAGTGGTGGGGGAGCGCCGCTCCCGGCTGAACTCTGCCCGTACGAAGGGGGCGTACGGGGCTCCAGATGGCGGCGGTCGACGTCCGAGGGTAGGTGCCGCCATCCGAAGGCGCGTCGCGCCGGCTGGTTGATCACGGCGAGCGTCACGTCCGTACTACGCGTCAACTGCCCTCACACGAAGGACTCCACCACCATGCGTATCGGCATCGACGTCGGGGGGACCAACACCGACGCCGCACTCCTCGGGGACGACGACCGCGTGCTCGCCACCGCCAAGTCGCCCACCACCTCCGACATCACCTCCGGGGTCACCGCCACCGTGCGCGCCCTGGATCCACCCGTCGAGTCGGTCACGGCGGTCATGATCGGCACCACGCACTTCCTCAACGCGCTCGTCGAGGGCGCCCGCCTCGCGCCCGTCGCCGCCGTACGTCTGGGGCTGCCCGCCACCGCCGCCCTTCCGCCCATGACGGACTGGCCCGAGCGGCAGCGGGCCGCCGTCGGCGGGCACGGCTATCTCTGCCACGGCGGAAGGGAGTTCGACGGGCGCCCGCTTTCGCCGCTCGACCCGGAGGAGCTGAAGCGGGCCGCCGCGGACATCGCGGCGCGCGGGCTCACCTCCGTGGCGGTCTCCTCGGTGTTCTCGCCGGCCGCGGAAGAGGACGAGCGGCGCGCGGCGGAGATCCTTCGGGCCGATCTTGACGGGGGCACGCACTTCTCGCTCTCCCACGAACTCGGCCGGGTCGGCCTCCTTGCCCGCGAGAACGCCACGATCATCAACGCGGCGCTGCGGGACCTCGCGGTCGTCATCGTGGAGTCGCTCGGTAAGGCGCTCGCGGAGGTGTCGGTCACCGCGCCGTTCTTCCTCTCGCAGAACGACGGGACGCTGATGGACGTCGGCTTCGCGCGCGCCTATCCGGTCGCGACGTTCGCGTCCGGGCCGACCAACTCGATGCGGGGCGCGGCCTTCCTCTCCGGGCTCGGCGACTGCGCGGTCGTCGACGTGGGCGGCACCACGGCCGACGTCGGCATCCTCAGCGGGGGCTTTCCGCGCGAGGCGGCGGGCGAGAGCCGGGCCGCGGGGATCCGCACCAACTTCCGTGCCCCCGACGTCCTTTCACTCGGCATCGGCGGCGGCTCACTCGTCTCACCGGACGGGGAGACCGGGCCGCGATCGGTCGGCCACCGCCTGGCCGATGAGGCCCTGGTCTTCGGCGGCACGACACTGACGGCGACGGATCTCGCGGTCGCCGCGGGGCTCGCAGAGGTCGGCGATCCCCGTCAAGTGACCCATCTGCGGCGGGAGTTCACAGCGCGCGCCCTGGACCGGATCGCCGGGCGCCTCGCCGAGGGCGTCGACCGGATGCGGACCTCGGCCGCCCCGCTTCCGGTCGTGGCCGTCGGGGGCGGCTCCGTCCTGGTCCCCGACGCGCTGCCCGGCTTCGCCGATGTGCGCCGGCCACGCCACTTCGACGTGGCCAACGCGGTGGGCGCGGCGATCACCCAGGTGGGCGGGGAGGTCGACCGGGTCTACCAAGTCCCCGAGGGGCGGCGGGACTCGGTGCTCGCCGGGGCCCGCGACGAGGCGGTGGAGCGGGCACGGGCTGCCGGGGCTCGCCCCGGCAGCGTACGCGTCGTAGACATCGAGGAGGTGCCGCTCGCCTATCTGCCGGGCGGCGCGACCCGCATCCGGGTCAAGGCGGTCGGCGATCTCGATCCGGCGCGGATCACCGGGGCGGCGGTCCGGGGACCGGCGCGCGCCGTCGGAGCGACCGCGCATGCGTGAGATCACCCTCGACAACCTCGACGACATCGCGCGCGGCGCGGGCATCCTCGGCACGGGCGGGGGAGGCGACCCGTACATCGGCAAGCTGCTGGCCCGCGAGGCGATCCGGGCGCACGGTCCAGTACGGGTCGTCGGCATCGACGAGGTCCCCGCCGACGCGACCGTCGTCCCGATATCGGGGATGGGCGCACCGACCGTACTGCTCGAGCGCGTACCGAACGGCCGTGAAGAACTGGCCGCGCTGCGTGCCCTCGAAAGACACATCGGCCGCCCGGCGACGCACATCGCGCCGATCGAGATAGGCGGGGTCAACTCGATGCTCCCGATCGCCTGTGCCGCACGCTCCGGCCTGCCGATCGTGGACGGGGACGCGATGGGGCGGGCGTTCCCCGAGGCGCAGATGGTGCTGCCCGGACTGATCGGCGTCACCAACTCCCCGATGGCGCTGGCCGACGACAAGGGCAACACCATCATCGTCGAGGCGGTCGACAACCACACGGCCGAGCGGATCGGGCGTGCGGTGTGCGTGGAGCTCGGCTGCCAGATCGCGTGCGCGGACACCGTGCTGCGAGGCGATCAGCTCGCAGCAGGCCTGGTCCCGGCGACGCTATCGCTCGCCGAGCGACTGGGTGCGGCGGTGCGCACGGCGCGGGCCGCGCACACCGGTCCGGTGGCGGCGGCACGGAGGGTGCTCGGCGGCAGGGAGCTCGTGACGGGCAAGGTCATCGACGTGGGCCGCCGCACGGAACGGGGCTTCGCACGGGGCCGCGCACGCATAGAGGGCACCGGCCCCGACACTGGAATCGTCCTCGAACTCGCCTTCCAGAACGAACACTTACTGGCAGTCCGGGACAACGTAACCGTCGTGACCACACCGGACCTGATCTGCGTCCTGGACAGCGGAACGGGCGACCCGGTCACCACGGAGGCCCTGCGCTACGGCCTCCGTGTCAGCGTCGTGGCCGCACCGTGCGACCCACGCTGGTCCACTCCGAACGGCCTCGCGCTGACCGGACCGCGCTATTTCGGGTACGAGGTGGACTATGTGCCGTTCGGGTCGGCGGGCTGAGGCTCGGCCGCGGGCCGGGGCGCGGCGGACGGCCGCAGGGTGATCGTCCGCCGCGCCCCCTTCTCCACCGCGGCACGGGAGTACAGCAGCGGGAAGGAGCCATCGGCGGCCCACGCCCCGAACAGATCGTCGTAGTGCGGGTTGCCCGGAACTCCGGACTGCCCCGGCGAGTTCATGGCCACGGAGTCGTCCCAGGAGCCGACGTCGACGACGATCCGAAAGGTGGCCCCGGCGATCTGCCGGAATCCCGCCCCATAAGCGGCGGCCCCCACGGTGTCCCCACTCCCGCCGCGCGGGACGGGCCCCACGGAGGCCCACTCAGGCGCAGGCCCTTCGAGCAGGGCGGCGATGGGGTGCCGCAGCTGGGCCTGATGCAGCGCGCCCCAGGCCCATGCGCCGGGGTCGGACCCGAGCAGCCGACCGACGTCACCGACGGCGTCGGCGAGCGTGCGAAGCAGCAACGAGGGATCCGGGTCACCCTCCAAGAGCTCCAGATCGACGCGGGGGTCCGCGGCGTCCTCCACGGGCAGCACCCGCGCCAGGGCCCGCTGCCGCTGCCCCTCCCCCACGACCCCGTCGAGCGCCCGCTCCAGGAGGGCGGGCCGCAGATGGCGCCGGTACCAGACCTCGAAGAGGGCGCCCGCCGGGGACTCGACGGTGAGCCGACCGTCCCAGTCACGCAACAGCGCAAGGGCATGGGCCACCATCGGATCGGCGCTCTCCAATCCCCCCAACAGCCGCTGGACGCGCCGCGCGGGCAGACTCACATAGTCGGTCTGCAACCGCACACAGTCCTCGACGGTCCACCCCGTACGCCCGCCGAGCTCCTCACTGATGCGTTCGTGACGCGTGGCCGCGTACCAGTCGTACGTCACCGTCTTCTCGTCGTTCGGGTAATCGGCAGGCAGATTCAGCTGGTTGGCAGTGGCGAACCAACCCTCTTCCGGATCACGCACCGATGGCAGCTCCTCGACATCCAGGAAGCCGTCCCACTCGTAACGGCCGTCGCCCGGAACCGGCAGGGTCCCGTCCCACCCCCGGCGGACGGGAACGCGCCCAGCAGGTCGCCACCCGATGGTGCCCTCAGGTGAGGCATAGACCTGATTCTCACCGGGCGCACCCCAGCGACGCATGGCCGCGACGAACGCGTCCGGACTCTCCGCCCGCATGTAGTCCATGCTGCCCAGATAGGGAGCCATGCCCGACCCCAACCAGGCGGCACGAACGGCGAACGCGGCGTTCCTGTCGGGGAGTTCACGAATGACGGGACCATGCCGGGTGAACCACAAGTCGACAGTGACCGGTTCACCCCCACGCACAGGGATCTCCTCCACAACCCGTGTCATGGCTTCCCACCGCCCCCGGTACCAGTACGCGTGCGGGTCGGCGGGGTCGGTCCGGTAGACGTACAGATCCTCCTGATCAATGGGAAAGATCGTCAGGCCGAAGGCGATGCGACCGTTGTGCCCGATGGAGATGCCGGGCAGGGCCGGTTCACCCGCCCCGATGACATCGATGCCGGGCGCCGAGAGATGGGCGAGATAGCGCAGGGCGGGCAGGGTGACGGCGCGGTGCGGATCGTTGGCGAGCAGCGGGCGCCCGGTGGCGGTGCGGGACGGAGCAATGACCCAATTGTTGGAGCCGTCCAGGCCCTGCCGGGGCGCAGCGTCCGCCGCCCACGGGGGCGTGGTCGCCATCTCGTACACGCGCAGGACATCATCCGGAATGACGGAGAGATCCAGCCCCTCGGGGACACGCAGCTGATGCGGAGCGGGCTCGCGCCGCCGACGCAGCTCCTCAGCACCCTGCCCGTGATCACGCAGGGTGAGGGCCCGGGCGACTTCGTCGCGGAGGTTGTACTGGAGACCGTGGCTACGGATGCGGGCCACGTCGGACGACTCCCAGTGCGCCGGGAGGTACCCCAACTCAACGAATTCCGGCGGCAAATGGCCCGCATCGGCACGACACAGCGCCACGTAGGCATTGATGCCGCGCACGAACGCCGCCGTCACCCGCTCCGTGTCATCACCGTAGGAACGCCACTCCTCATCCATGTCGCCCCGGTAGAGGAACAGCCGCGCCGCACGGTCATGTTCGACGTACTGCTCCCCCAACACCTCGGCAAGCAGCCCGAGTCCACGCCGACGCCACAGATCAAGCTGGAAGAGCCGATCGCGGGCGGCATTGAACCCTTGCGCGAGAAAGAGGTCGTCCTGCGAGGCGGCGTACAGATGAGGTACGCCCCACTGATCGATCACGATCTCCACGGGTTCACCAAGCCCCGGAACCTCATACTCCGCCATCCGCCACTCACTCCCCTACGCCGGTACACCCGGCACCTACACCTTCGCGAGGGCGCGTTACGCATCGCGTGCGCCCCCCTTATGCCAGAACGCAACTTTGCCAAAGTAGGTCCCCCATCCCCGAGCGGCCGCGCACCCCTCCAGCGGGACGGCACATGAAACGAACTAGTCCGCACCCGGCGCTCAAGCCGGATGACCCAACCCCCGGTCCCCGTGAGCCCCGTTTCGTGGCCGCCCGGTCATCACGCTTCACGCGGTGGAGGGCTGGGTGTCAAGGGTGAAGCGAAGCGCAATCGGCGAAGCCGACGCGCAGCGCAGCGGAGCGCCCTTGACTCCCAGCCCGGAACCGCAACACTCCGGACAACCGGGCGGCCCCGGCGCCAATCAAACGCCGGGTCACCGAAGCCCCCGGACGATGCTCCGCACCGGGACCAGGCCCCGGAGCCACCCAGACGACCCCAAGCAGCACAACCAGATTGGCGACAAGCGCGATGATGCCGCCATTCACCCCCCGCCAGGGGTCGTTCTCGGTGGCCCACAACACCGTCATCACCGCAAGCCCGACCAGCATCCCCGCCACAGCCGCCCGCGCAGTCAACCGCCGCCAGAACAAGGCCAGCAGCACGACAGGCACCAGCTGCGCAAGCCCCTCGTACGACAGCACCGACAGCTCAACAAGGGTGTTCGGATAAAAGAGACTGCCCGCGAGGGCGATCAACCCGGCGACAACGCAAACCAGTTGGGACAGCCGCTTGACCCGAATATCACGCACATCCCCAGACTTCCCCAGAACACGACGCCGCGCCCGCGGATCAGCACCGTTCCCGCCACCCAAAACAGTGCGCCCCCACAACGTACCGATGGACAGCATGAAGACACTCATCGGCACGATCGCCGACAAAGCACCCGCGACACCAACCACCGCGACGACAGGCGACGGCAGCGAATCAGTCACAAGGCTGAACAGAGCCAAGTCGGGATTGCCAAGGTTCGGCATCACGAACAACGCCGTGGCACCGACCACCATCGGCACGAACAGAAGCAGTTGATACCAGGGCAGAAGCAACGCATTGCGACGCAGCGCGTTGGGACTCTTCGCGCTGAGGTAACCGGCAACCGTCGTCGGGAAGATGGTGATCGTCACGGCGTTGAGCACCACAGTGCTCAGGAACCACACACCGTCCCGCCCACCTGACGAATGCCCCGGAAAGGTCAGCCACTCCGGCTTCTCGCTCACCATGCGCTGCATGAATTCACCGAACCCGCCGAGATAGTGCATCGGGATGTACACGGCGAGAAACACGACGGCGACGATCACCAGCAGGTCCTTGAGCACACTCACCCAAGCCGAACCGCGCAGCCCCGACACAAGGATGAAGACCTCGGCCACCACAAAAGAAATCACGGCCGCGACCTTCAGATCGACGCTGCCATACGTCATCGCGTTCACGACGACGCCCATGCCCTGAATCTGCACCTGAATGTAGGGGACGATGAAAACAGTCGCAATAACAGCAACGAGAATCCCCACCGGCCGTGAGCGGAACCGGAATTCGGCGATGTCCGCGATCGAGATGAGCCCGTGCCGGGTCGCGTACGTCCACAGCGCGGGCCCCACCACATACGCGACGGCGAAACCGACGGTCAGATAGGCGACCAAATACAAAATCGGCGCGCCAAACGAGAACGACCAACCAGCCGTCCCCAGAAACGAAAAGCTGGTGTACGTCTCGCCCGCCATCAGCAGCCAGATGAAGAGCACCCCGAGGCCACGGCTGGAGACCGACCACTCGGCGAGCCCCTTGGACCGGCCGCGGGCGCTCCACACCCCGATCAGGATGGTGGCGACCATGGCGATCGCGAACACGGTGGTCGCGACGACTGCGGACCCGTTCATCGACGGCCTCCTTCGGGGTCGGCGGCAAGGTCGTCGGCAACGTCGTCGGCAGGGATCGGCTCGACGGCGCCCGTGCGGTAGGCAGGGTCGAGACGCGCCGCGAGCCAGATGACGAGCGGGCTGACAACCGTGGCGGCGATGACCCAGGCCAGCAGGAAGGGGACGCCGAAGATCCGGGGCTCGATGCGGTTGGCGACGAACGGCGCGGAACCGTAGAGCAGGACGGGGACGAGCAGCAGCCACAGAGAGGGACGGGCCACGCCGCGCAGGCTGGGGAGCCCGTCCAGGGGCGAGGCCGCGGGGGCCGGTGCCCCCTGCTCGCCGCTGTCTTCGGCTGTCGGGGGCATGAGGGGACTCCTTGGGGAGGTGCGAGGGGAGGTCACGCGCGGGGGACGGTCACGCGGCGGGACGGTCACGCGACCGGGACGTACACGCGGCCCGGACGCAACGATCGGCGCGAGAGTCACACCGAGGGTTCGTAACGCCCGTCGACCGCCGTCCAGCCACCATCCACCGTCAGCACGCTGCCCGTGACGAACGTGGCCGCGTCCGACACCAGATAGGCGACGGCGCCGGCGAGCTCGTCGGCACGGGCCCAGCGCTTGAGCGCGGAGGCCTGGGTGTAGGCATCGAACCATGCGGGGTCGGCGGCGATCTGATCGGTGAGCGGGGTACGGACGACGCCGGGCGCGACAGCGTTGAACCGCACGCCCTGCGGCCCCCATTCTGCTGCGGCGGTCCGCAGCAACTGAATCAGCCCCGCCTTCGACGCGGCGTACGCCCCCTGCCCCGGCTCCACCTGGAAGGCCCGCATCGAGGCGAACCCCACGACGCTGCCCCGCCCGCGCTCGGCCATGCCGGGAGCCACGGCCTGGATGAGCGTGAGGTAGGACCGCAGGTTCAGCGCGACGACGCGGTCGAACTCGTCGAGGGTGTAATCGGCGATGCGCTTGCGGACATTGGCCCCGACGGTGACGACGAGCCCGTCGAGCGGCCCCCACTCGGCGACGGCGGCGCGCACGGCGTCGGGTTCGAGGACGTCGAGGGGGTACGCGGCGGCCGTGCCGGGGCGCTCACCGGCCGAAGCGCCGTCCGCCGCGAGCGCCGCCGTCTGCGCGGCCCCCGCCGCATCCCGGTCGGCGACGACGACGTGCGCGCCCTGGGCGACCAGCGCGCGGGCGGCCTCGCGGCCGATGCCGCTCGCGCCGCCGACCACCGCGATGCGACGTGCGTCGAGCCGGAAGAGGTTGCCGTAGTCCATGGTGTGCTGCCTCTCTTGGCGTGCTCTCTTGGCGTGCGGATAAGCGCTCCGTTGGAAGACCGATGACGAGTGTGCGGTCCCCCACTTCGACAAGACTGCTCAGGGCCGGATGACCGCCATCCGCGTCACCGTCAGTTCCTCGATCGCGAACCGGGGGCCTTCGCGGCCGATGCCGGAGTCCTTGACGCCGCCGTAGGGGGCGATGTCGCTGCGGTAGCCGGGCACTTCGTTCACCACGACGCCGCCGACCTCCAGGGACTCCACCGCCCGCAGCGCGGCCCGCAGGTCGCGGGTGTACACGGCGGCGTGCAGGCCGTAGCGGCTCGCGTTGACCACGTCGTACGCGGTGTCCAGATCCGGCACCGTACGCAGGCAGACGACCGGGCCGAAGATCTCCTCGTCCCAGGCCGGTTCGCCGTCGGGGACGTCGGCGAGCAGGGTCGGGGCGACGCACCGGCCGTCCCGCGCGCGCTCCCCTCCGGCCACAAGGCGGGCCCCCGCCGCGCACGCCCGCCCGATCCAGTCGAGCACCCGCTGCGTCGCCGCCTCGTCGATGAGCGCCGATACGCGGGTCCCCGGCTCGCGCGGGTCGCCGACGGCGACCTCCGGGAGCCGCCGCGCCAGCCTCTTCTCGAACTCCCCGGCGATCGCGTCGACGACGATCACCCGCTGTACGGAGATGCAGGCCTGCCCCGATGCGTAGAAGCCGCCCCGCACCACCGCGTCGGCCGCGGCGTCGAGATCGGCGTCGGCGGCCACGACGAGCGCGGCGTTGGAGCCGAGTTCGAGGACCACCTTGCGGGGCGCGGCGTCCCGCGCGATGCGGTGGCCGACGGCCGCGGACCCGGTGAAGGAGACCGCGGCGACCTCCGGGTGTGTGGTGAGCGTGCGGCCGACCTCCGCGTCCCCGGTGACGAGTTGCACCGCCCCGGCAGGCGCGCCGGCTGCGATGAGCTTCTCGCGTACGAGATGGACGAGCCGCAGGGTGGCGAGCGGTGTCGCGGGCGCCGGTTTGACGATCACCGGGCAGCCCGCTGCGAGCGCCGGGGCGATCTTGTGGGAGGCGAGCAGGACCGGGTAGTTGAAGCCCGCGATGCCGACGACGACGCCGACGGGCCGCCGGGTCCAGAAGCCGAACAGGCCGTCCCCGGACGCCTGGAGGTCCAACGGCACGGTCTCGCCGTGCAGATGGGCCACCTCGTCCGCCGCCGACTGCCAGGTCGCCACGGTCCGCGCCATCTCGACCTGGCAGTCGACGAGCGGTTTGCCGGTCTCCAGGACGAGCAGGTCGACCAGTTCCGGTGCCGCGTCGGCCAGCGCGTCGGCAACCCCGGCAAGCACCTGCCGCCGCACGCCCGCGGTGAGCCTCCCGACCTGTCCACGGATCGCGGCCGCGTGCTCGACCGCCCGCGCCGCGAGCTCCGCGTCGCCGACGGGAGCCGTGCCGATCTCGCTGCCGTCGAACGGGAAGCACACGGCCCGGCGTCGGGGAGCGGCCGCCGAGCCGTCGCCGACGGGCAGCCCTTCGGGGTGGTTCATCGCGCCGGGCCGGATCATCGTGCACCTGCCGTGAGGAAGGCGCGGGCAGCAGCGGCGTACACCCGGGTGTACTCGGCGATCTCCCGCACCTCCACGAACTCGTCCTTTTGGTGGGCGATCCACTTGCCGCCCGGTCCGTAGACGACCGTCGGCAGGCCCGCGTCGCGGGTGAGGATGGTGCCGTCCGTGGTGCCGGGCACGGCCCCGAAGGGCGGCGCGGCGCCGTGTACTTGGCGGTGCCCTTCGACCAGGGCGGTGACCACCGGATGGTCCTCGGGGATCTCGATCGCGGGCCGGTCGTCGACGACGGTCAGGGCGACACCCACCCCGACATCGGCGGCCGCCTCGGCGGCGAACTTCCGTACCCGATCGATGAGTTCGGCGTGGTCGGTGCCGGGGATGGTGCGCACGTCGATGCCGACGACGCCGTGCGCGGGGATCACGTTCAGCTGGTCGGGGTCGCCGCCGTGCAGGACGGTCGGCGTGACCGTGACGCGGCCCGCGTGCGGGTGGGTGCCGTAGCGCACTTCGGCCCAGGTCTGGACGCGGGCGAGCGCCTCGACGATTCGCGCTCCGGCGACGATGGGGCTCTTCGCCTCCTGCGGCATGCAGCCGTGTGCCATCACCCCGTCCAGGTCGAGGCGGAGCCGGATGCCGCCGCGGGCCGATGTGCACACCTCGTACCCCTCGGGCTCGCAGACGATGACGCCGTCCACCTCGCGCGCGAGCGGCGTCGCCGCGAACGCCTTCGCGCCGAGCATCAGACCTTCCTCGTCGCACAGCACGCCGATGACGATCCGGCCGGGGAAGGGCCCGGCGAGCTGCAGGGCCCGTACGGCGTAAATCATCGCTGCGACACCGGACTTCATGTCGGCGGAGCCGCGCCCCCAGAGCTTGCCGTCGCGGATCTCCGCACCGTAGGGATCGACGCTCCAGTCCGCCGGATCCCCCTCCGTGACGACGTCGATGTGCCCCTCGAACATCAGGGTCGGCCCTTCGCCGCCCCCGCCCTCGATGACGGCGACGGTGTTGGGCCGCCCCGGCGCGATCTCCACCACGTCGTACGTCCAGCCGAACGTGTCGAAGAGCCGGGCGACGAGTTCGGCGGCGGGCCGCTCGACCTCGGTGGCTCCGGTCGCGTTGACGGTGCGCAGCCGGACCAGGGCCTGGGTGAAGGCGACGGCGGCATCGGCATCGACGGCGGGCGTGGCGAGCGGCGTGCTTGAGCTGGCATGCATGGAACCTCCAAGTCGGCCGACCACAAGGCCAGTCGACTGGTCAGACCAGTTGAGTTCCCGTACTCTGCCTCCACGTTCAGGGCCGGGTCAACCATCAGATCTTGGTTTTCCGCGCCGACATCACGTATCGCGGAGGGGGCGGGCCGATGGCCGCCGACGACACCGACCTGTTCAAGACGGTCACACCGGTCCGCGCCTACCAGCGGGTCGCCGAGCAGATAGAGGAGCGGATTCTCGCCGGCGATCTGCCGCCAGGCTCCCGGCTTCCGGCCGAGCGTGAGCTGGTCAACCGGTTCGGTGTCGGCCGTTCCACGGTCCGTGAGGCGCTACGCGTCCTGCAGTCGGCGGGCCTGATCCGCTCGCGCCCCGGCGATCCGCTCGGCGCTGAGGTCCTCGGCGTCTCCCCCGACAACCTCAGCCAGGCCCTCGGCAGGCTCACCCGCTCCAGCGTGGCGACCCTCGGCGAACTGGTGCAGTTCCGCATGGTGCTCGACGCCGAGAGCAACCGTCTCGCGGCGCGGCTGCACGGCGAGGCGGACCTGGAACGGATGCGCGAGCAGATCGCCCGCATGGAGTCACTCAGCGGCGGCGCGGCGTCCCTGCACGCGTTCAGCGAGGCCGACGCGCTCTTCCACCGGGCGATCGCCGAGGCGAGCGGCAACTCGCTGCTCGGACTGTGCGCGCGTGCCGTGCACGAGGCGGTGGTCGAGGCCATCGAGAAGAAGATCGCGGGCGTGTCGGACACGGCGGCCTGGATGGAACGCTCCATCGCCCATCACCGCGAGGTCCTCGCGGCGATTACGTTGGGCGACGGTCGCCTGGCGGAGCGGCTTGGGCGGACGGCGCTGTATGAGTATTACGCGGAGCAGGTGGAGCCGGAGACCAGGCGGTTGCTGGCGGCGTCGGTGGAGGACACCGACTAGAGGGGCTGCGCCCCCGAAGGGGCGCGGGGAACTGCGCGACCAGCCACGATGGCGCCGCAGGCAACGACGGCGCCCCTACCCCCGCAGCCCCGCAACCCCGCCAAGCCGCCCCTCTAGCTGCGCTAGCAACTCCCCCAGAAGCCCGCTCAATTGACCCTGACCCTCGGCGTCGAGCCCGGCCAGGACCACCGTCTCGTACGCGAGCTGATCGGGCAGGATCGCGTCGACGAGGTCCCTTCCCTCATCGGTCAGGCGTACGTGGGAAACCCTGCGGTCCCGGCTGTCGACGCGCCGGTCGACAAGCCCGCGCTCCTGGAGCTGCTTGAGGCGTTTGGTGACGGCGGCCCCCGAGGAGAAGGTCTCGCGGGCGAGTTCGCCGGGGGTCAGCTCGTGGCCGGTGCGGCGCAGGGCGCCCAGGAGGTCGAATTCGGGGCGGGTCAGGCCCACCCGTCGCAGCGGGGCGTCCTCGGCCTGCTGGAGGAGGGCCGCGCAGCGGTTGATGCGTCCGATGACCTCCATCGGCCCGGTGTCGATGTCCGGCCGCACCGTCTGCCACTGCCGCACCACGGCGGCGACGGTGTCGCCCGCCGCGCCGGGACCGCTCCGGTTCGTCATGCTCCCGTGCCCTCGCCGTTCCTTCTCGCCCCGGCCCTCACGGCCGGCCCGCTCCTACGCTCTCGGCGCCGCTTCCCGTGCCGCGCACGGCCGACGACGCTGCCGCGAGCGTACGGTGTCCGGCCTGCTCGGCGACGAGCACCCGCTGCTGCGGCAGGGCGCGCTGCCACCATTCGCCCGCGGCCGCGTCGTCGGCCGTGCGGAGCTCGACCAGGGCCGCGGTGAGGCGGCGGCGGTCCTGCCGCAGGGCGTCGGGCGTGGGCGACGGGGCGGCGAGGGTCCGCTCGGCGTGGGCGCGGGCGCGGTCCGTGGCGTCGATGGCGAGCTCGATGTGGTCGGCGGCGCGCCGGTTGGTGACCACGATGGCCGCGACGATGCCGAGGAGCGCGCCGACCAGCGTGTCGACGATCCGGTCGAGGATCAGACCGCCGGGCTCCTGGAACCGCACGAACTCCGTCACCAGGAGCGCCATCGGGGTCACGCACACGCTGCCGAGCCAGTAGTTGCGGGTGATCAGCGCCTCCGCGCCGAAGGCGAGCGCGAGACAGCAGACGATGAGCGCGGCGTGCCCGAGGTGGGCCACCGGCACGATCGCGGCGAAGGCGAGCACGCCGACGAGGTTGCCGACCACCCGCTGCACTCCCCTGCTCCAGGTGAGCGTGACGTTGGCCTGGTAGAGCGAGGCGGCGGTGACGAGTGCCCAGTAGGGGCGGCCGACGCCGAGGGCCATCGACGCGTACCCCGCGAGCGCGCAGCCGAGGGCGGTGCGCAGCGCGATGGGCAGCAGCGGAGAGCCGGGCGCGATGCGGCGCCACAGCGGGCTCTTCACGGACTCGGACGCCAACTCGGCCTCCAGGCCCCGCAGTTCGGCGTCCGCCTCTGGCCGTACGTGGTCGGGGAGCGGGACGGTTCCGGTGCCGCGCAGTCCGGCCGCCCAGGAGCGCAGCCGTGCGGGGTCCGCCGCCGAGGGCGCCGCAAGGGCCTCCTCGGCCTGGATCACCAGGAGTTCGAGGGCGCGGCGCGGCCGCGTACGGGCGCCGGTGGCGAGCAGCGACTGCCAAGCGGCGTGGATCGCGGCGGCCGCACCCGCGCGGGCGCGCTCCCGGCCGGGGCCTGCCGACCTGCCGGGCCCCGCCGCTTCGGCGTACGCGGCGGCGGCGTGCAGGGCGCGGGCGGTGGCCCGCCGTTCGGGGCCGTGCGGGCGCAGCAGGGCGGGGGCCATGCCGACGAGCCAGGCCACGGCGCCCGCGGCAAGGGTCAGCGCGAGGTGGCCCGGGACCTGGCCGAGATGCTGCGGCGCGAAGAGGGTGGCCGAGCTGATGAAGGTGAAGATGAGGTGGCCGGGCGGGCCGATGCGGGTCGCGTCGCAGAGCGTCTTCTGGGCGGCGGCGAGCAGCGCGCCGACGGCCACCAGGACGGCCGGTGACGAGGTGAGCGAGGCGGTGACCAGGGCGACGCCGACGCTCGCGAGCATTCCGGCGACGACCCCGGCGAGGGCCCGGGCACGGGCGGCGTAGGGGAGGTTGTGCGCGTAGAGGGCGCAGAACGATCCGGCCATCGTGTACATCACGAGGTCGAGGCGGCCGAGCGCGAGGAGCGTGAGATTCGGTATCGCGGTGGCGACGACCACGCTCGACGCGGGCTTGAACCAGATGTCGGACGGCTTGGCCAGGCGCAGCACACCTGCCAGGGGGAGCCGGCGGACGGTCGACAGGAGCGGGGGTCGGGAAGGGCGGGCCTCGGGGGGTGGTGTGCTGCTCATACGGAGAACATTAGCAAGTGTTTTACCTGGAAAACATCTCGCACTCCGCGCCCGCTGCGCTCCCGGCGTACCCCCGTGCGCTCGCATACGACTCCCCGCGCACGGGCATCGACCCGACGACGGCGTCGATCGGTCGATCGGGGAGGTGCGCGGTGCACGGACCGGCGCAGGCCGGCTGGCTGCTCGTCGCGCTGTGCGTGGCGACCGGGTCCTACTGCCTGCTGCGGCTGCGCAGCAGGATCGAGGAACAGCGGCGCACCGCGGGCGGCGAGGCGCTCATGGGGTTCGGGATGGCGGCGATGGCCGTGCCCGCCACCGTACTGACCCCGCCGCGATGGGCCTGGCCGGTCTATGCGGCGGTGTTCGGGGCCGCGGCACTGCGCGCGCTGTGGGCGGCCCGGCGCGATCCGCATCACCTGCACCACCTGGTCGGCGCGGGCGCCATGGTCTACATGGCGTTGGCCATGACCGCGACGCCCTCGGCGCACGCGGGCCACGGCGGCGGTGGCGCCCCCGTCCTCACCGGCACGCTGCTGCTCTACTTCGCGGGGTACGTCCTCTGGTCGGGCGTGCGCCTGCTGCCGGTGCGGACGCTCGCGACAGAGGGCGGCGGCACCGGCGGCACCGGCGGCACTGTCATCGGGTGGGCCGACCGTCCGGAGCTCGCGATGGTGTGCCGCTTGTCCATGGGCATCGCCATGCTCGCGATGCTGCTCACCCTTTAGCCAAACACCTTGTGGCCAATCCCCGGCGGGACGTGGCGTGCGTCACTTGAGGCGGCATGCCATACCCTCCGGTAGCACCGCCCTCATAGGGTTGACACATGTTGCTCCCCGTTGCGCTGTTGCTGCTGGGCGCCCTCACCGCCGCCGTCGCCCCGCGTCTTCTCGCACGGGCCGACTGGCCGGAGCGCGAGCCGATCGTCGCGCTGTGGGCGTGGCAGTGCGTCGTTGCGGGTGTCCTGCTCTGCTGCGGCCTGTCGATGGTCCTGAGCGCCGCCGACGCGTGGCAGGCCGTACGCGGCCATGTCTTCGCCCCCGCGCCGAACGACGTCGTGGAGGCCTACGCGCTGGGGGCGGGCGGTTCCTGGGCGCCGGCGACGGCCGTGGCGCTGGCCCTCGGCGGCGTATGGACCGCGGCGATGCTGACGCGGGAGATCGCGCGGGCCCGGGCCCGGCGCCGCAAGCGGCGTACCGAACTGCTGCGGCGCGCCCCGCTGCTGCCCGGCGAGGAGCCCGGCGCCGACCGTCTCGTGGTCCTGGAGGGCGAGCGCCCCGACGCCTGGTGGCTGCCGGGCAGTGCTCCCCAACTGGTCATCACCACAGCGGCGTTGCTCCGCCTGAAGGGGCGTCAGCTCGATGCCGTGCTGGCCCATGAGCAGGGGCACGCGCAGGCCAGGCACGACTGGCTCCTGCACTGCTCGGGCGCGCTGGCCACCGGCTTCCCGCAGGTGCCGGTCTTCGCCGCGTTCCGGGACGAGATGCACCGCCTGGTGGAGCTGGCCGCCGACGATGTGGCATCACGCCGCTTCGGGCGCCTCACGATCGCGCTCGCCCTGGTCGAACTCAACGAGGACCGGGGCGTGTTCGGCCCCTGCCCGACCCCGCAGGCACATGTTCCGCAGCGCGTGCACCGCCTGCTTTCCGCCCGCCCGCGCCTCACCCCGGCCCGCAGGCTGCGCCTCACGGCGGCTGCGGCGCTGGTGCCGGTGATCCCCGTCCTGGTGACGTTCGTGCCGGGCCTGCGCGCCCTCGGCTGACCGGATCGCGTGACGCGCCGCACCCGGTCTTACCGGATCGTATGACGCGCCGCACCCCGGGATGGCCCGGGGCGCCGCCCGTCGGCGAGGATCACCCCATGCACCCCGCCGCACCCCTCGCCCCGCCACCCCGCCCGCCCCGTCCCCCCGGTTCCCGCGCCGCACTCGTGGCGGCGCTGCTGTGCGTCCCCTCGATCGCGCTGCTGCTCCTGGTCGAGCTGGAGTGGCGCCCACTGATGGACCTCGACGGCGACATCGCGCGCACCACGCATCGCTGGGCCGTCGCGCACGACGACCTCACGCACGCCAGTCGCATCCTGACCGACTGGGTGTGGGACCCGTGGACGATGCGCGCGCTGTGCACTGTGACGGTGGTGTGGCTGGCGTTCCGCGGCGCGTGGTGGCTCGCCCTGTGGATCGCGGCCACCTGCGCGGTGGGCACGTTGGTGCAGCAGGGACTGAAGGCGGCGGTCGACCGGCCGCGCCCGTCCTGGCCCGACCCGGTGGACTCCGCCCAGTACGCGGCCTTCCCCTCCGGCCACGCCATGACGGCAGCGGTGGTCTGCGGACTGCTCCTGTGGCTCCTCCGCGTGTACGGCGTGGGCCCCGCCGTCTGGCGCACGGGCCTGACGCTCGCCGTGGTCTCCGTCATCGGGGTCGGCCTGACCCGGATCTGGAACGGCGTGCACTGGGCATCGGACGTCGTCGGCGGCTGGCTGCTCGGCGCACTGATGGTGGCCCTGGCCGTGGCGACGTACACCTACTGGCAGGGTTCACGAGCCGACGCCGACGGGGACCCCCGCACGGGCGAGAGCACTTGATCGCCCCCCGGGCCTTGACGGCCCTTGCAGCCCGGCACCCGCGCGACGGGCGGCCCGACCATCGCGAAGTAGGCGCACCAGCGGGGCGCACAGGCCGCCGGGACACGTAACACTCGCACGGGCGACGGCACTTGCATGCCCGCCAGCCCCTCACCCAGGCGGCGGTGCCCGCCGCAACGTAACACCCGCACCGGCGACGGCAGTTGTGCCCCCACCAGCCCCCACATGCACGACCCTGCGCCCGCGCGACAGCCTTGGCCCCGCGACCCACACGTACCGGCGCGGCGCGGCGCACCGGCGAATTGCCTGCCGGGCAACGGCACTTGACCGTCCCTCGGGCGCTCCCGGAGGATCCTTCCATGACGATCAAGGGCGCACTCTTCGACTTCTCCGGGACGCTGTTCCGCGTCGAATCCACCGGGGCCTGGCTGCGCGCGGTGCTTCGGGAGGCGCGGATGGCTCTCCCCGAGCGGGAGGTTGAGCGCTGTGCGGCCGACCTGGAGCGAGCCGGGGCGCTGCCCGGCGGGGCCAGTCCCGTCACCGTGCCCGCGCACCTGGCCGAGGTGTGGGGCTCGCGCGACCGGAGCGCCGATCGGCACCGCGCCGCGTACACGGGCCTGTCCCGCGAGGTCACGCTCCCCGATCCGCGGCTGCACGACGCCCTCTACGACCGCCATATGACACCGGAGGCCTGGCGCCCCTACGCCGACGCGGTGGAGGTGCTCGCCGGGCTGCGCTCGCGGGGCGTCCGCGTCGCGGTGGTCAGCAACATCGGCTGGGATCTGCGCCCCGTCGTTCGCGCCCACGGGCTCGACCCGTACATCGACGCGTACGTGCTGTCGTACGAACATGACATCCAGAAGCCCGACCCGCGGCTGTTCGCGCACGCCCTGGAGGCACTCGGGGTCGATCCCTCGGACGCTCTGATGGTCGGTGACGACCGGCGCGCGGACGGCGGCGCGGCCGCGCTCGGCTGCGCGGTGCACTTCGTGGACCATCTACCCGTGGAGCGGCGGCCGGACGGACTGCGCCCGGTCCTCGTCCTCGTCGACCACGCCTGAGGCCGGGGTGTCGGACCGCCTCTTACGCCTTGCAGGCCCCGGAGAGGTCGCAGTACGGCTGGTCGCCGCGGAGCACCAGCCTGCCGTCGTCGGTCCGCTGCACGGTGGTGGGGGCGTCCGGCCGCTCCGTAGAGCCATCGACAAGTCGATACTGCACGCCGCGCGTCGAAGGTGACGGTGATCAGATTGCCGCGGTACGGCTTGCCTCGCTCGGCGCCCATGCCGGCTCCTCGGCGTGCGTCCGGTGGAAGACCTGGATGGCCTGGATGGCCTGGATGACCGCTAGGACTGGTATCCCTCGACCTCGGCCGTCGGGCGGACCCGCGCCTCGTTCGGGTTCTCGCCGAACTCGGCCTTCGCGCGCCGCTGCCGCAGCAGGTCCCAGCACTGGTCGAGCTCGCGTTCGATCACAGCGAGCCGCGCACGTTCCGTCGCCTCGTCGATCGCTCCCGACGCCAGGGAGTCCCGCAGCGTCCGCTCGTCGTCGACCATCGACGCGATCCGGGACAGAATCTGCTCTTGATCCATCTCAGTACGCCTCCTCGGCCCCCCGGCCCACTGTAGGGACGGTTCGGCCGATCGGCACCTGTGAGCAGGCAACACTCCCCCGCGGTGTTGCCTGCCCCAGGTCGCACCGGACCATGACAGGCCCACTGGGGGTCTTGGCCCGGGACGCACTGAGTATATTGGCTCAGAGCCAGTCAACGCAGGAGTTACAGGATGTCCCCGCGTAGCCCATCGGTCAATGAAGAGTTGCGAAGGCGTTCTCGGGAGCGGCTCCTGCAGGCCACGGTCGAGCTCGTGGGCGAGCGCGGCTACGAGGCGACGACCCTTGCCGACATCGCGGACCGCGCCGGATCGGCGCGCGGATTGGTGTCGTACTACTTCCCCGGAAAGCGGCAGCTGCTGCAGTCGGCGGTGCACCGCCTGATGCACCGCACCCTGGAGGCCGCGCTCGAACGCGAGCCGCGCACCACGGACGGGGACGAGCTGCTTGCCCGCGCCATCGACGCGATCCTGGGCCTGGCCAGGGACCACCCCGTCCTGATGCGCACCCACATGGCGGGCATCCTGCAGGCGGAGGGTTTTGTGCGCTGCCCGGAGCAGCAGCGCCTCGCCGAGCTGCTCCGCGACACCGTCGTACGGCATGGCTCGTCCGACGTGGACACCGACTATCCGCTGCTGCGCGCGCTCCTGATGGGCGCGGTCTTCGCGGTGCTGCTTCCGGGGGCGCCGATGCCGGCGTCCGCGCTGCGGGCCGAGCTGTTCCAGCGGTACGGCCTCGCCTGGGAGCTCGGGGTCCCGCCGGGCGACGAGCCGCCCGGCGGGACACATGCGCGGGCCGAGGATCAGACCACGCAGGCGACGCGGTCCACTCCTCGGTCGAAGCAGTCCACTCAGTCGAAGTAGTCCGGCTGGGTCTGGACGTTGAGCTCACGGACCCGGACCCGCTCGGCGGGATCGGTCCGCTTGTCGTCGATCTTCAGGACGTCGAAGCCCTTGGCGATGTCGTTGGAGTAGACATAGCCGTTGTAGTAGTACGCCGACCAGGAGCCGCCGATCTGGATCTTGTCGGTGGTCAGCGGGCCGCGCTCGAAGTAGCCGATCTCCTTCGGCTTCGAGGAGTCGGTGAAGTCCCAGACGGAGACGCCGCCCTGGTACCAGGCCTGGACCATGAGGTCCTTGCCCTTGACCGGGATCAGCGAGCCGTTGTGGGCGACGCAGTTCTCGGTCGCGGCCTGGTGGCGCGGGATCTTGTAGTAGCTCTTGAAGACGAGCTTGCGGTGATCGCCCTTGCCGGTGATGTCGTAGATGCCGTTGGCGCCGCGGTTCGGTCCTGTCGCCTCGTCGCAGGTGGCGCCGCTGCCGCCGCCCAACTCATCGGTGAAGACGACCTTGTTGGCCTTCTGGTTGAAGGTCGCCGAGTGCCAGAACGCGAAGTTCACGTTGTCCTGCACCTGGTCGATGACCTTCGGGTTCTCCGGGTCCTCGATGGAGAACAGGATCCCGTCGCCCATGCAGGCGCCCGCCGCGAGGTCACGGGAGGGCAGCACGGTGATGTCGTGGCAGCCGGTGGTCTTGGAGACGCCCGGGTTGGTGGGTCCGCCCGGGTTGCCGCCGCCGTCGGGGCCCTCACCCGGGAACAGCACCGGGAAGTTGACGACCGCCGCCTTCTGCGGTGCCTTGCGGGGCACCTTGATGACGGAGATGCCGTCGTGCGGCGGCTGGCAGTCGGGGAACGTCGCGTTCGGCGAGTACGAGGAGACGTACACGTAGACGTCGCTCTTCTTCGGCACCAGGGTGTGCGTGTGCGAGCCGCAGGCGGTCTCGACGGCGGAGACGTACTTCGGGTTGGCCTTGTCGCTGATGTCGAAGACCTTCATGCCCTCCCACGACGACTTCTCGGTCGCGGGCTGCGTGGTGCTGTTGCAGGAGTTGTCGCTGCGCGAGGAGTCGGTGGAGAGGAAGAGCAGGTTGCCGGAGACGGAGACGTCGTTCTGCGATCCGGGGCACAGCACCTGCGAGACGGTCTTCGGCGCCTTCGGGTTGCTGATGTCGTAGATGCGGAAGCCGTCGTAGTTGCCGGCGAAGGCGTACTTCCCCTGGAAGGCGAGGTCGGTGTTGAGTCCCGGCAGCGCGTCCTTGGGGATGTTGGCCAGATGTTTGATGTTGTCGGAGTGCACGACCTCGTCTGGCGCGGGTATCTTTCCGCTCTCGATGGCCGCCTTCGCATCTTCGCGATCGCTCTTCGACACGCTCTTGGGTGCGGCGGGCGAGTCACCCGGATCGGGTGTCGCTCCGGCCGGCCCCGCTGTGAACAGCGTGGCGAGCAGTCCGACCGCGGCCGCGCCGATGCCGAAGCGTCTGCGCCGTGTTCGGGGGTTGTTCAACAGGGTCACTGTGCCCTCCCTAGTCGCCGTTCATGGTTGAACGGTTCACGGACACCCCGCAGTATCGTGCTCATCATGCACAGATCAATAGATGGCAACGTACCCGTAATGAAAGTTTTTGATCACTCACGCGCGTAAGCGCGCCAGGACGGTCCCCAACTCCCCCAACTCCCCCGCGCGCCACAGGAGGCAGCCGTGCTCAACCGCCGTACGCCCGCCACAACCGTGTTCCTCACGGCCGCCGTCACGGCAGCCGCCCTCGCGCTCGGCGCCTGCACCTCCGACTCCGACGACGGGTCAACTCCCGGCAAGAAGGCGGCTCCAGGCCCGTCCGTGATCGCTCCGGGGAAACCGGGCGAGAAGGCCGCGACCATGTCCGCCGAGGACGCCGCCAAGAAGAGATCCGACGACGACACCCCCAACTCGGCGGACTTCAGCTACACCCAGATGATGATCACGCACCACGCGCAGGCCCTCGAGATGACCGAACTCGCCCCCGACCGGGCGGACTCCGCGAAGGTGAAGCGCCTCGCCGACCGCATCACGGCCGCGCAGCGTCCGGAGATCGGCGCGATGAAAGGCTGGCTGAAGAGCCACGGCGGCGCGAAGAAGAAGCAGGAGCAGCACGGACACGGCGGCCACGGAACGATGCCGGGCATGGCGACGGAGGCGCAGCTGAAGCAGTTGCGCGCCGCGAAGGGCAAGGCGTTCGACGAACTCTTCCTGAAACTGATGATCACTCACCACAGCGGTGCGGTCACCATGGCGACGGATGTGCTGTCCGACGGCAACAACATCCAGGTCGAGGAGATGGCGAACGATGTGATCGCGCAGCAGACGGCGGAGATCGGGAGGATGCGGGAGATGTGAGGGCTCCGCAACTTGTGCCATGTATACGGCAGTCGGAGGAATGAAGCCTTCGAGGGTGGATAGCGATGCCCTCAAGCGGAATCCCGACAATTGAAGGGTTCTCCATCATCGTGCAACCGGCCCAAGAGTTCGGCGACAACCCTGTCGAAGTACGAGAAACCGGGCACTACACGGAAGAATACGTACCCAGCTTCGTCGAGAAGTGGGACTCACTCATAGATTGGGAGAAGCGGGCGGAGAGCGAGGGGACGTTCTTCATCGACCTGCTGCGCAAGCGGGGCGTGCGAAGCGTCCTCGACGTCGCCACGGGCACCGGATTCCACTCGGTGCGCCTGCTCGCCACCGGATTCGAGACCGTCAGCGCCGACGGCAGCGCCGAGATGCTGTCCATGGCCTTCGCCAACGGTATGCAGAAGGGCGGCCACATCATGCGGGTCGTCCAGGCCGACTGGCGCTGGCTCAACCGCGATGTGCACGGCGAATACGACGCCATCGTCTGTCTCGGCAACTCCTTCACGCATCTGTTCTCGGAGCGCGACCGCCGCAAGGCGCTCGCCGAGTTCTACGCGATGCTCAAGCACGACGGCATTCTGGTCCTCGACCAGCGCAACTACGACGCGATCCTGGACGACGGCTACACCAGCAAGCACAGGTACTACTACTGCGGCGAGGACGTCGCCGTGGAGCCGGAGTACGTCGACGAGGGGCTGTGCCGCATGCGGTACCGGTTCCCGGACGACTCCGTGTACCACCTCAACATGTTCCCGCTGCGCAAGGAGTACACCAGGAAGCTCATGACGGACGTGGGCTTCCAGAGGGTGGAGACGTACGGCGACTTCCAGCACACGTACCGCGGCGAGCAGCCGGACTTCTTCGTGCATGTGGCGGAGAAGGAGTACCGGACGGAGGGCGAGGAGAACAGTCGCTACACCGGCGCGGTCGGCACCGCCCGCAGCTACTACAACTCGCACGACGCGGACACCTTCTACGCCAAGGTGTGGGGCGGCGAGGACATCCACATCGGCCTCTACGAAAATCCGGGCGAACCGATCGCGGACGCCAGCCGCCGCACAGTCCAGCGGATGGCGGGCAAACTGCCTCTGACCCGGGAGTCGGTGGTCCTCGACCTCGGCTCGGGCTTCGGCGGCTCGGCCCGTCAGCTGGCCGAGAGGCAAGGCTGCCGGGTGATCGCGCTCAACCTGAGCGAGGTCGAGAACCAGCGCCACATGGAACTGAACGCGGGCCGCGGCCTGACCGACCGCATCGACGTCGTGGACGGCTCCTTCGAGGACATCCCGTACGGCGACGGGCAGGTCGATGTCGTCTGGTCGCAGGACGCCTTCCTGCACAGCGGAAACCGCGTCAGGGTCCTGGAGGAGATCGCCCGGGTGCTCCGGCCCGGCGGCCACCTGATCTTCACCGACCCGATGGCCGCGGACGACTGCCCGGCGGGTGTGCTCCAGCCGATCCTCGACCGGATCCACCTGGACGACATGGGCTCACCCGGCTTCTACCGGCGGGAGCTGTCCAGGCTCGGCTTCTCCCCTGCCGACGGCACTGACGGTGGCTTCGAGGAGCACGGCGAACAACTGACCACGCACTACGCACGCGTGCTTGAGGAGACGGCGCGGCAGGAGGCGGACGGTCTGGCCCGGCAGATCAGCCACGACTATCTGACCCAGATGAAGAAGGGCCTCGGCCACTGGATCGACGGGGGCCGACAGGGGCACCTGACGTGGGGCATCTTCCACTTCGTGCGCGGCTGAGCGGCGCGGGTCCGGGGCGTTCCTTGCTCGTTGCGGAAGTCCCTAGTGGCGGTTGTGGCGCGGCGGCAGTAACCCCGCGTCGCGGGCCGCGGCGACGAGCCTGAGCGATCTGCGGCGGCTGCGCCCGGTCTCGCGCATCACGGCGAGCACCGGATCCCGCCCCTCGCTCTGCGCCGCCCGGTAGGCCTCCGCCACCAGCCTGCGCCCTTCGCGCCCGCGTGGCCACGACGGGCGGGCGCGATGCCGGGCGGGCCCGGCGAAATCGGCGGGAGCGGTGTGGCCGTCCGGTGGGGCGGGCGGCCCGGCGCTCAGATCACCGATGGTGATCCGCCCCTCCGACACCACGGCCCGCGCGTCCACGACGGCGCCGTCACCGAAGGTCAGCCGCACATGGAACCAGGGAGGCAGCAGCGGCAGCGGGCCACCATCGGCGCCTTCCGCCGCATTCGGTCGACAGTGATCAGATACGTCAACAAAGGAGCTCTCCGACACATACGTAAGGTAGCCGTGCGATCTCATTAGGTCACGAACGGCACGCTCACAGGGCGCCCCGGCGGCCCACGCCCCCTCCCCCTTCCCGCTACGGAGTGCGATGCTGAAGTCATCCCCCGAGGCCGCCTCGCGGAAGGAGCACCGCCGTGCTGCGTGTCGCCGTCGTCGGATCGGGCCCGAGCGGGGTCTACACCGCGCAGACCCTCGTCCAGCAGGACCGGCTGCCCGGGGTGCACGTGGACGTACTCGACCGGCTGCCCTGCCCGTACGGCCTCGTCCGCTACGGAGTCGCCCCCGACCACGAGAAGATCAAGTCCCTCCAGAACAACCTGCGTACGGTCCTCGAGCACGAGAACGTCCGCTTCCTCGGCGGCATCGAGATCGGCCCCGACGGCCTGCCTCCCGCCCGGCTGCTCGACCTCTACCACGCGGTCGTCTACTGCGTGGGCGCGGCGGCGGACCGCCACCTCGGCGTGCCGGGCGAGGACCTGCCGGGGAGCTACTCGGCGACCGAGTTCGTGTCCTGGTACAGCGCCCATCCGGACGCGAAGGCCGACGGTTTCGTACGGGGCGTGGAGTCGGCCGTCGTCATCGGCGTCGGGAACGTGGCGGTGGACGTCGCCCGGATGCTGGCGCGCGGCGTGGCCGAGCTGCGGCCCACCGACATGCCGCAGGCGGCGCTCGGCGCGCTGGCCGAGAGCAAGGTCCGCGAGGTGCACATGGTGGGGCGGCGGGGCCCTTCGCAGGCCCGCTTCACCACCAAGGAGCTGCGTGAGCTCGGCTCGCTGCCGGACACCGAAGTCGTCGTGGATCCGGCGGAGTTGGCGCTCGATCCCGCGTACGCCGACACCGCGGGGCTGCCTGCCGCGGTCCGCCGCAATATCGAGGTCCTGCGCGGCTGGGCGGAGCGTCCGGTACTCGGTCTGCCCCGGCGCATCCGGCTCCGTTTCTTCCTGCGCCCCGTAGCCGTGACGGAGACGGCGGGACGCGTCGGCGGGGTGCGCTTCGAGCGGACGCTGCCGGACGGGCAGGGCGGGGTGACGGGTTCGGGGCGGTACGAGGACATCGCGGGCCAGCTGGTGCTGCGCTCGGTCGGGTATCGCGGGGTGCCCATCGACGGGCTTCCGTTCGACCCGCAGCGGGGCACGGTGCCGCATGCGGCGGGGCGGGTGCTGCGCGAGGGCGCGGCGTCACCCGGCGAGTACGTGGCGGGCTGGATCAAGCGCGGCCCGACCGGCGTCATCGGGACCAACCGCCCCTGCGCCAAGGAGACGGTGCTCTCCCTGCTCGACGACGCCCCCGTCCTCGTACGCAAGGACGTGCCCGACGATCCGCTGACCGCGCTCCGCGACGCGGGGTTCCGGCCCGTCGAATGGTCGGGCTGGCAGTCGATCGAGCGGGCGGAGGCGGAGCTGGGCACATCGCTGGGCCGCGGCCCGGTGAAGATCCCGGACTGGCCCGGACTCTGGACGGCCGCGTCGCACGGCGCCGCCTGACCGGCGGGCCGCCCGGAAGTCAGCTCAGCAGTCAGCTCAGCACGACGGGCCGCTCGGCCTGCGCGGTGGCCGCGTCGAGGACGCTGCCGAGCAGCCCCGGGAAGAGGGCGTCCAGGTCGTCGCGGCGCAGCTCGTTGAGCTTGGCGGTGCCGCGGTAGATCTGCTGGATCACACCGCTCTCGCGGAGCACCCGGTAGTGATGCGTGCTCGTGGACTTCGTGACGGGCAGCTCGATCTGCGAACAGGAGAGCCCGGGTCCCGCGCCTTCACCGTCGCCGGCCAGCTGTCGCACGATCAGCAGACGGATGGGATCCGACAGCGCGTGCAGCACGCCCTCGAGCCGGATCTCCGACCGCTCGGGATGAGCGAGCGGTCGGCTGCTCGCTGCGTCGGTAGTCATGGCGGCTCCACTTCATCCAGGCGTCCGTCATCGTCATCGCCGTACTCATCGACGCCGTCAGCCTCATCATCGACGCTTCATCGACGCGCTCCATTGTACGAGGAGCTTCGTAGTTTGACATCCACCGTACTACGAGGTTTATCGTACTAGCGGCATCCGAGACCGCACGCGATATGGAGTCCGCCGTGAGCACACTGTTCGAGCCCTACACCCTGCGATCGCTGACCATCCCCAACCGCGTATGGATGGCGCCGATGTGCCAGTACTCGGCAGAGGCGTTCGGACCGAACGCCGGCGTCGCCAACGAGTGGCACTTCGCCCACTACGCGGCGCGCGCCGCGGGTGGCACCGGCCTCATCATTACGGAGGCGACGGCTGTCAGCCCTGAGGGCCGCATCTCGCCTTACGACTTGGGCATCTGGAACGACACGCAGGTCAACGCACTGCGCCGGATCACCGACTTCGCCAAGAGCAGGGGCAGCCGCGTCGGCATCCAGATAGCGCACGCAGGCCGCAAGGCAAGCACAGACCGCCCCTGGAAGGGCGGCGCACCGCTCGCCCCGGACGCGGAGGGCTGGCAGCCGCTGGGCCCGAGCCCGCTGGCATTCGACGAGCACCACACCGTACCGACAGAGCTGACTGTCGATCAGATCCAGGAAATCATCGGGCAGTTCGCGGCGGCCGCCGGACGCGCGCTGGAGGCGGGCTTCGAGGTCGTCGAAGTACACGGCGCGCACGGCTACTTGATCGGCGAGTTCCTCTCCCCGCACAGCAATGAGCGCACCGACGAGTACGGCGGTTCCTTCGAGGGGCGCACCCGCTTCGCCCTCGAAGTCGTCGACGCCGTACGGAAGGTGTGGCCCGATGACAAGCCGCTCTTCTTCCGCATCTCGGCCACCGACTGGCTGGAGCAGAACGGCTGGACCCCGGACGACACCGTCCGCTTCGCCAGGCTCCTGAAGGCCCACGGCGTAGACCTCCTGGACGTCTCCACCGGCGGCAACGCGGCAGGCGTCCGCATGCCGATCGGCCCCGGCTACCAGGTCCCCTTCGCCGCCCGCGTCAAGGCCGAGACGGACCTGCCGGTCGCCGCCGTAGGCCTGATCACGGAACCGGCGCAGGCCCACAAGATCCTCGCCAACGGCGAGGCGGACGCGGTCCTGCTGGGCCGCGAACTCCTCCGCGACCCGTACTGGGCACGGCGCGCGGCCCGCGAACTCGGCGGCACGGTACAGACGCCGCATCAGTACGGCCGGGCCTGACTCCGCCCGCCATCGAGTAGGCCCGCCGACTCCGCCTCCTGCCGCACCCGTTGCGCCTCGCTGTCACGATGCTGGGTCCGGTACAGGCGCAGCGCCTGCTGCCAAGCCGCCGCCGGCTCCGCATGGCCGCGGGCCGCGTGGGCCCGAGCCATGCGGGCCAGGGTGTCCGCTTGGTGGTACTGGTCGCCCAGAGTCCGGAACAGGGCGAGGGCCTGCTCGTAGTGGTCGACCGCGGGGCCGCACCGGCCGTCCAGGTGCGCGATGTAGCCCAGACTGTCCAGGGTGTTCGCCTGGCCGTGGCGGTCATCGGCGCGGCGGAACAGCGAGGCCGCCGCTGTACAGTGCTGCTCCGCTCCCTCCAGGTCGCCCAACTGGGCCAGGCTCCAGCCGACTTGGTTGAGCGCACGCGCCTCGCCCGTGGTGTTGCCGAGAGCACGGTGGAGCGCCAGGGCCTCGGTGGCGTGGTCCCGCGCCCGTTCACACACACCGAGTTTCTCCCAGGCACGGGCCAACGCCTGGTGGGTCTTTGCGCGGCTGGGGCGGTTGCCGCTGCTCCTGGCCAGGAGCAGGGCCTTGTCGAGGTGGGCGATGGCTTCCTCGTACCGGTGAGCTCGCGTACACGCGCCGCCGAGCAGCCGGTAGGCGCGGGCGAGGCTGTCGGGGTTGTTCAGTTGCCGGGCCGCGTCAAGGCCCGCACGGCAGGCGGCGATCTGTTCCTCGGCCTGTCCTCCCCGGTAGTGGAACGTGTCCAGCGCACGCGCCAGCTTCCAGACCGCCCTGTGCAGCCCAAGATCGGCCGCCTTGTGCTGGGCGGCCTGGAGACAGGCGTGCTCAGCCGCTAGCCAAGGCCATGCGCGGTCGTCCTCCGTCGTTGGTCCCAGTACGCGCGTGGCCGTACGGGCGTAGAAGTCGAGCACCCTGCGCATCGCTGCTTCACGGCGATTCCGGTTGTGGTCGCGCTCCGCCCGTTCGGCGGCGTACAGGCGGATCAGATCGTGCATCCGGTAGCGGCCCTGCACGTACTGTTCGATCAGCGAAGCGAGCTCCAGATCTGCCAGTACGCGCGCCGCCCGCTCCTCCTTTACACCGATGAGCGCGGCGGCAGCGGGAAGGCCGATGTCCGGGCTCGGCGCAAGACCCAGCAGCCGGAACGCCTCGGCCCGCGCCGCGAATCGGTTCGTGAGCAGGTCGCGCGCCTCCTCGGCGGAGAGCGTGCCCAGCGGCATCGGTTGGGCGTTGTGCGCCGTCACCAGTCCCGCCAGGCGTTTCCTGCTGGTGATCAGTACGGAACAGGAGGAGCCGGCCGGCAGCAGCGGCGCGACTTGCTCCGTGTCGCGGGCGTTGTCCAGGACGATGAGCATGGAATCCGCGCACCGCCTCGGAGCGGCTCCGGCACCCTCACCGTCCAATACCGATCCGAGCCGCCGCAGTTCGGCATCACGTGTGCACGGCCTGTGCGGCTCCCTCGTCGGGTTGCCGCTGCTCCCCTGCTGCCATACTCGCCTCGTCGGGACGCCTCATCCGTACCGTCGACTTGCTATAAAATCCTCCGGGGTATCTCGACTACTGGCCCGCGAATCCCAGCCACAGGACGTCACGCGCACGCGTCATGGCGACGAAGAGCCGGCTGCGGGCCAGTTCCGCGCGCTCGCGGGCGGCTTCCGACGGGTGCAGGCCCGGTGAGAGCGCGGCATCGTGCTGTGGCAGGTATACGCGTTTGAACTCAAGTCCCTTCGCCCTGCGATAGGTTCCCAGCTTCACGCCCTCCGCGCGGCTGCCGTCGTAGTGCTCCAACAGGCAGGTGGGGATGCATGCCTGGGCGAGAAGGCGCTGGTAGTGGCCGATGGCCCGCATCGAGGGACAGAGCACCGCAGCGTCGCCCAGGGCCTCCGCCGAAAGCTCACGCAGGGCATCGAGCATGGCCCGGTCGTGTTCGGCCACGGTCTGCTTCACCACGCGGACGACCTGGCCCTCGCGGTACGTGAGATCGACATCGCGGCGTCCCGGCGTCCGGATGCCGTCGATGTCATCGAAGGCATCGTCCGCGACGAGGGCGAGGGCGGTGTCCAGGATCTCCTTGGAATTACGGTAGTTGGTACGCAGCACCTGGCCGCGGTCACCGCGGATGTCGATCCCCGCGTCGGTCAGGCGGAATCCGCCCGGATAGACGGCCTGCTGGCCGTCACCGATGAGGAGGAGTCCGTTGCGGGAGTCGCCGACCAGGGCATGCAGCAGGCGCACCCCGACAAGCGTCAGGTCCTGCACCTCGTCGACGATCACGGCGCCGTACCGATGCCGCACGCCGTCTCTGCTCGCTTCCGCAAGCGCCAGAGCGAGGATGTCGTTGAAGTCGTGCACTCCGCGCTCGACGCGGAGCTGCTCGTACGCCTCGTACAGGGTCCAGACCGCTTCCCTGTGGTCCCCGCGCAGGGCGGTCCTGCGACGGCGCCGCTGCACGGCGGCGTACTCGGAGTAGGAGGAGAGGCCGCGCCCCTTGATGACGTAGTCGATCTCCTCACGCCAGTAGGAAGGCATGGGGTCGACCTCGGCCAGGCGGCTGTCCCGTCCGACCTGCTTCCACGCGAGGCTGAAGGCCGTTTCCGCCTTGTCGCCGTGCAGTCGCGTGTCGATGCCCCGCTCGTGGAGGAACTCCTGGGCCCACCGGTGGAGGCTGCTGAAGTCGACCCGGTCGGCCAGTGCGGGGGACATCGCCTTCAGGAAGGTGCCCTGCACACGGGGCAGGTTGTTGGCGAAGGTGACGTACAGGATCCGTCCGCTCGTGCGCTGGGCCAGATGGGCCGCGCGGTGCAGGCCGACCACTGTCTTTCCGGTTCCCGCGGGTCCGGTGATCCTTGCCGGGCCCGCCCAGTTCCGGCGCACCAGGGCGACTTGGTCGGGATGGAGGAAGGTCATCCACTGTTCGATCGGTGCCCGCATGGCCTCGGCGAGGGCCGCGTCACGCAGTCCGTCGATGTTGAAGAGGCCGTCGGGCTCCGGCACTTGGGCAGCGGAGCGACAGGGCCCGCTCGTGGTCTTGGCGACCTTCGATCCCTCGTACTCGGGGAAGACTCGTTCCAGGAGGTCGGCAATGGCGCGTACCGCCTCGGGGCGCAGCCGGCAGGGCTCGGACAGCAGAGCGGGACCGGCTTCGTGCTCGCCCAGCAGTCGAATCCGGCCGAGACGCGCGTCCACACGGTGTCCGGCGAAGACCATGAGGGACTGAACCGCCACCGGCGTCATGCCCAACGTGGCCACCGCGTTCTCCGCGGCCCAGGTGACCGCTGCCAGCTTCGCCGCGTCGTCGTCGCGAGGACGGCCTCCGGCGCTGAGCCGTGCCTCCGCGACCTCGGGGGCGGCCCGCCAGTTCTTCACGTCGATGACGAAGACACCGCCGGGGCCGACCAGCAGCATGTCCACGTTGGCCGAACGCGTCCCGGGCCACCGGCGGTCGACCAGCAGTCGCCAGCCACGTTCGGTCAGGACCAACAGCTGGGCGGCGACCCGTCGTTCACCCTCGCTCCCGGCCTCCCAGCGGCGTGCCCGCTCTCTGGCCGCTTGCCACTGCTCACGCAGCAGACGCTCCTGCCGCCTCGCCTCTTGCGCGCGCCTCGACGCCGATCCACCCGCCGCCATACCGCCCCCAGTCGTCGCCGCTCCCCGGCACGCGCCTAGCACGTGGAGTGACGATCATAGGGCGGACAGCTACCGCGATGGGTGGTGATCACGTCACGTAAGGGGCGCTTCGGCGCACCCCCGGGTCCTAGGACTGGGGTCATCCCCAGGTGAGTCCCCGAAGCGCCGGGCGGCCCGGGGTTCCTAGGCTTGCGCTGTCGCGATGTGTCACGTTCGGGGCTGTGCCGGCCCCCGGGAGGGCGTTGTGCGCTACGTCATCGAGGTGTTCCGCTCCCCCGGGGGCGTGCACGGGAACGTCGTGGACGAAGAAGACGGCGAGGAGGACACGGGCCGGGGTACGCCGTTCCACGGCTGGCTCGAGCTCCTGTCGCTCCTCGAACCTCCGCCCGAGTCGGCGCCCTCGTCCGCTACGGGTGACGACTCCTGTGACGTCTGATCCCGCCCGGCGGGAAACCGCTCTTCGGGAGTGGGGAATCAGCTTGTACCGAGAGCGGTTTCGGCATCATCGTGGACGTTCAGGGTCATGCGCCCGGCACGATTCGCCGTCACAGTCCGGGCGGCCGTACCGGGTGTCGACAGGTGGGGGCGGTGATGACGTCCGGGAACACGCTGAACGGCCATGTCCATACTCCGGCGCCCGGCGCGGCGTTCGCGGGGCGTACACACGAACTCGCCGCGCTCCAGGAGGAGTTCCGGCAGGCGTGCGACGGCGTGCCGCGCCTCGTGCTGATCGACGGGCCCGGCGGGATCGGCAAGACCGCGCTGGTCCGCAGGTTCCTGGACACGGCGGGCGACGCCTGCGTGCTGCAGGCCAGCGGTGAGGAGAACGAGAGCGCGCTGCCGTGCGGGGTGCTCGCCCAGTTCGTCGGGCAGAGCCCCATCCCGCTGCCGGACTGCCTCGGATCGCTGGTCCGTGTGCCCCGCTCGGCGCCCGGCACGCTGCCGCCGCTCGCGGCCGGGTTCGGGCTGCTCGACCTGCTGAGCGAGCTCCAGGACAAGGGGCCCGTCATTCTGGTGCTCGACGACGCGCACTGGGCGGACTCCGCGTCCCTGAACGCGCTGACGTTCGCCCTGCGGCGGCTTCGCGTCGACAAGGTCCTGGCGATCGTGACGGCACGGGACCCGGCCGCACCCCAACTGCCGGACGGCATCCGTCGCCTGCTCGGCGACGTCCGCACCCGCCGGATCCCCCTCGAAGGACTCAGCCCGGACGAACTCGGCTCGCTCAGCGTCCAGTTGGGCACCGACCGGCTCCCGCACTCCGCTTCCGTACGACTCCATGAACACACGCACGGCAATCCGCTGCACGCCCGCGCCCTGCTCGACCAGGTGCCGGACCGTGTCCTGCGGGACGTGGCGACGCCGCTGCCCGCTCCTCGTTCGTACGCCATGCTGGTGCTCGCCAACCTCGCCGAGTGCGGAGCCCAGACGCTGCGGCTCGTGCAGGCGGTCAGCGTGCTCGGGCTCTCCAGCCCGCTGAGCGTGGCCGCCTCGCTCGCGCGGGTGTCCGCACCGCTGCCCGCGCTCGAACGGGCCGTCAAGGCAGGGCTGTTGCTTGAGCTGCCCGCCGGGGCCGCGCCCGAGATCGCCTTCCCGCACCCCCTGGTGCACGCCGCCGTCTATCAGGACATCGGCCCTGCCCACCGGGCCGCCCTGCACACCCGGGCCGCCGCGCTGGTCGGCGACGAGTACTCCAGCCTGCGCCACCGCGTGCTCGCCGCGACGGGCCCCGACGAACACCTAGCCGCCGCCCTCGCCGCATGCGCCCGGCGGGAGGCCGCCACCGGGCAGTGGGCGGTCGCGGGAACGCATCTGCGGCACGCGTCGCGCGTTGCGACGACCGACCTGGAGCGCGACCGGCTCGCCGTCGAGGCCGTCGAGGCGCTGCTGCTGGACGGCCGGGTGCACGAGTCGGCCGAGCTCGCCGCGGGCCTTCCGGAGAGCGCGGATCCCGCGCTGCGGGGCTACGTCCGCGGCTATGTGGCCCGCGTCCAGGGACGTATGGAACAGGCGCAGACGCTGCTCGTCGACGCCTGGGACCAGTGCGACCACGAGAACGACCCGTCGCTGGCCGCGCGGGCCGCCGAGCAGTTGAGCTACGCCGCCGTGATGCGCGGGCGGGCCGCCGACGCCGCGCGGTGGGCGGAGCGCGCGCAGCGCCTGTCCACCCTGCAGGGGCCGAGCCGGATGCTGCGCTTCAACCACCTTCTGGCGCTTGGCCTGAGCGGATTCGCCCAGAAGGGCATCGAGCTCGCCGGCGAGCTGCCCGATCCGCTGCTCGTGCCGCCGTCGAGCATCGATCTCCTGCTTGCGCGGGGGCAGTTGAGGCTGTGGTCGGACGATCTGCCGGGCGCCCGCTGCGACCTGCTCGGGGCGGTGGCGAGCTGCCGCAGGGGGACCGTGCCGCTGCGGCTGCTCTCGGCATCGGCGCTCGCCCAGACCCTGCACCGGCTCGGCGACTGGGACGAGGCGCTGATCCACGCGGAGGCGTCCGCGTCGATCGCCGACGACACCGAGCAATCGTGGCTCAAGCCCGTGACGCACGCCATCGCCTGCTGGATCCTGTCGGCGCGCGGCGAATGGGAGCGGGCTTCGGTGCATCTGCGGCTCGCCCTCGACGCGCCCGGCTGCGACGAGAGCGCGCTGGCCTTCGCGTACGCGGCATCGGCGCACGGCCGCTTCGCCGAGGCCCGCGCGGAGCCCGAGCGGGTCGTCGAGGCGCTGCGGCCGCTCCTCGGTTTCGCCTCGCACGACGGGGTGAACGAGCCGGGCGTGGTGGCCTGGCGTGAACTGATCGTCGACGCGCTGATCCACCTCGGGGAGTTCGACGAGGCCGAGGCCGTGCTCGCCCCGTACGAGGAGCGGGCGGCGGCCCGGGGGCGGCACTCGGCGCTTGCCGCCGCGGCGCGGGTGCGCGGAAATCTGCACGCGGCGCGGCGCGAGACCGACCGCGCCCAGGCGTCCTTCCTGCGCGCCCACGACCAGGCCGCGCAGGTTCCCTCGCCCTTCGGCCGGGCCCGCGTTGAACTCGACCACGGGGCGTTCCTGCGCCGGATCGGCCGCCGCTCGGTCGCCGTGGAGCAGCTGCACGCCGCGTACACCACGATGCGCGCACTGGGCGCGGCCCCCTACTTGGCGCGCTGCGAAAGGGAGTTGGACGCCTGCGGCCGGGCCGCGCCGCCACGGTCCGCGCAGGAACCGGCGGCCGCCGGACCCGCCGCCGACGGGCTCACCCCGCAGGAGCTGGCCGTCGCGCGCCTCGCGTCGCAGGGTCTGACCAACCGGCAGATCGCCACCGCGCTCGCGCTGAGCGTCAAGACCATCGAGTACCACCTGGGCCACACATACACGAAGCTCGGCATCACCTCCCGTATCGGGCTCGTGAGCCACTTCACGCCGCAGGAGCACCGCGCGTCGTCATGACCGCCGCGGCCTCGGGCCCGGCACACCGGGGATATCCCTGGGCGGTTCCCTGAGGCACCCCTGGTGACCCGCGGCGTAGGTTCGTGCCAGGTCAGGGGCGGGTTGCTCTACAGGGGGTACAGATGGCCGTCACGGAATGTCCGGCGGTGTGCGAGGACGCACCACCCGCTCTGCGGCTGAGTCTCCTCGGGGGATTCCAGCTCAGCCGCGACGACGGCCGGGGCGCGGTGCCGGTCGGCGTCCCCGCCAGCGGGCAGCAGTTGATCGCCCTGCTCGCGCTGCGCGGCTCGGCGACACGGTCGGCCCTCGCGGGGACGCTGTGGCCCGATGTCACCGAGGAACGCGCGCGGGCCTGTCTTCGTACCGCCATCTGGCGCCTCAACGGGGCGAGTTCGGTGGTCGCGGACGCACGGTCCGGGGTGCTCTCGCTCGACGGGCGCGTCCGGATGGACATCCAGGACTTCACCACCACGGCACACCACATTCTCGCGGCCCCGGCGGAGGGAACCGGGGCCGCGTGCGCCTCGCTGCTCGGCATGGGCGAGCTGCTGCCCGGCTGGTACCAGGACTGGGTGGTGTTCGAGCGCGAGCGGCTGCACCAGCTGCGGCTGCACGCCCTGGAGGCGCTGTCGGCGCGGCTCGTCGCCCAGGAGCAGTACGCGCCCGCCCTCGAGGCCGCGTTGGAGAGCACCCGGATCGACCCGCTGCGCGAGAGCGCGCACCGCGCGGTCGTGACGGTCCACCTCGCCGAGAACAACCTGGCGGAGGCGGTACGCCACTTCAAGGCCTTCCGCGGGCTGCTCCGTACGGAACTCGGCATCGAGCCGTCGGCGCAGTTCTTCACGATGGTGCGCCACGTGCTGACGTGATCGCGTCGTGGTCGTCGTCGGCTCGTCGGCCCGCAGGTCCGTGTGCGCTCGGGGGTGCACGGGCCGCGGGTGTGACGCCGCGGTGACACCTGTGTGATGCGGGTCCGCGCACCCTGGACCACCCGGCCACGCACGGACACGGGGGTGCCGTGCGCGGCAGCGGGGATCGCGGGAACGGCGACGGCCGGGACATCCTCGTCCCGGCCGTCGCCGTTCCCCCGCCCGAAGGCGTCCACGCCTCACTCCCCCTGCGGGCGCCTGAGCTGCTCGATCGCCCTGTCGACCGCCTTGTGGGGCAGGCCGGTCCTGCGGCACAGGTCCTTCGGCTCCAGGCTGCTCAGCACGTCGTCGACGGTCTTGTCCTCCACGCTCGCGATGTCCATGACGTACCGCTGGACCCGGTCGACCGGATCGGCCTCCCTGGACCACTTCAGACTGACGGAGGTCGGCGCTCCAGCAGTCTGCAAGGCGTCCCGGGCCCCCGCGCCGGCCGGCCCGCGCTCCTGCTCCAGCCAGGTCGTCCACACGCCGCGCCCGACGATGTGTTCCGCCACGCTCTCCGCCACCGAACCGTCCCTCAGGACCCCCGGGTCGACCGAGTCCGCCTTGACCAGGAGGCGGCAGGACGCGGCGAGCATGGGAGGCGAGACGACGGGCGCCACCGGTTCGCCGATCCGCGTGGAGAGCGCGGCGATGTCCGGATGGTGGGGGGCCTCGTGCAGGAGGTTGCCCACCAGGGATCCGATCCGCGCCAGATCGGGCACCGGGTGCAGCAGCAGGGCGTGGGCGCCGATGATCCCCATGAACGGGTTGAGGGTCTTGGCGTCGAGCAGTTCGACGAGCTGCCGGGTCGACACCAGGTCGATGCCCTGCCGCAGTCCGGAGAGCGCCGCTTCCAGGGCGAGGCCGAGCGCGCGGTCCGTGGACTGCCAGCCGGCGCCGTGGCGCACCATCTGGATGGAGGCGAACTGCGGCTGCGGGCCCTGCGGCCCGTTGCTCACGAACACCAGGGTGGTCCACCCGTCGAGCACATACAGGGCCTGCGCAAGGGGCAGCCCGTCGGCGGGCTCCCTGCGCATCCGCAACCGGTAGCCGCCCGGCGGCAGTTCGCCGCTCCAGGCCGACCATTCCTCGCCGCCCGACGGCTCCCAGCCGCCGGCTCCGCCGTCCACGGGCGTGCCGTCCTCGCCGGCCACCTCCAGGGCGTACGGGTCGAGTTGCCAGCCCCGGCGCAGATTGCGGATCAGCACCATCAGGGTGGGCGTGCCGTCGCCGTGCGTCGCGCGGGTGCTCCAGCGCTGCGCCGCCGCACGGTGGTCCTCACGGGTGGTCGGGGTGCCCTCGACCGGAGTGGGCGTGGGCATGCGGGGCAGCGCGAGCCGTTCGGTGAAGGGCTCGGTGCCGACCTCGACGAACCGGCTCTCCACCTCGCCGCCGAACCGCTGCTCGATACGGTAGATGCCGGGCGGCAGCGTCGTGTCGATGGTCCCCATCGCGTGCGCGACCTCGCGGAACGCGGAGTCCGTGACGGTGACGAGGACCGACGGAGTGTCCGGGACGACGACGAACGGCACCCCGGCCGCGGCCTCTTCTCGTGTGTGCCGCCGGTCTTCAGAGCTGGACACCATTGCCACCGCCTGTCATTACCTCGAAGAATCCGCCGTCCCTGAAGTCCACCGCGTTCACGCTCTCCGGCATGGCGCGGTACATCCCGGGCTTGAGCTTCTCGACGCTTTCCGCCGCGTCGACGTGCAGCCTGATCGGTGGTTCGCCGGGGGCGCCGCCCCGCAGCTGCACCCAGCCGCGGAAGCCTTCGGGGAAGCGCAGCGTCACCGGGGCCGACGGGTCCTCCACACCCCGCGTGAAGACCATCGGGGCACTTGCGCCCGTGATGAACCTGGCCTGCTGCGGCACCAGCGCGCCCCCGGTCCTGGCCCGCACCGACGTCGTGACGTAGTTGGCGAGGCCGTCGGATGTGACCGTGCCCGCCGGGGTGGCGCTCGCGCCGCGCAGCCCCTCAAGGACCGCGGTCGTGAAGTGCCCCCTGGCCCCGTCACGGTCGGCGATCTGCTCCTCGTAGGCGGGGTCGCCGAGCGACGTCGCGAAACCGACGAAGTAGTCGACGTCGTCGGGCGCCTCGGTGCTTCCGGTGAAGGGCGGGGCGAAGGCTTCCACGCCGCCGAAGCGGGTGCGGCAGCAGTCGGCGAGGAAGACCACCTCGTGGAACGGCGACGCCGACTCGTACCAGTTCAGATACTGGCGTACGGCGATGTGGCTGCCCATGTAGTCCCGCGCGGCGTTGGCCATGAGCAGCGCCGCGTCGCTGTTGTTGGACGGCGAGAACCCGTGCCCCGCCAGGAAGACGTACAGTCTGGTCGCCCGCCACGCGTCGGTCCGCTCCTCCTCCGGCCTGGCCTCGACGGCCTTCCCCACGGCCGTGTGCGAGCGGTAGAGCGCCCGGTCGACGTAGTCCCTGGTCGGCACGGCGCTCAGGAAGTCGTCAACGCGCTCGTCCTCCTCGGTCGCGGTGACCAGGTGAACATTGGCCTCGGGCACGGCACCTCCCCCGGGGTCGACGAGCCACTCGTGGAACCGGCAAGCGTCGCCCCGTGCCCCCTGCAGGTCGCCGATGGCCGGGTACCGGTTGATCCCGACGACCACTGCGTAGTGCAGATCGTTCATGCGTATCTCCCCCGTCGGTGGCGTCAGTCGGCGAGCATGTCGGCCATGCTCGCGAGCACGTCTGGGTCGTCGTCGAACGCGGTGTGGCTGATGGCGCCCGAACGCAGTCCGGGGCCGCCGTCGTCGGGTGACCACACGGTCCGGGCGGGGTTGGCGCCCAGGAAGTCGCGCAGGTCGGCCGAGTCGCGGTCCACGGCCGCCGCGTCGAGGTACCAGTGCTGCATGCCGGCGACCGGAATGACGGCGGACTTCTTGTCCTGCCCGCGTTCCAGGACGCCGGAGATGAAGTAGAGCAGCGACCTCGGGTACAGGAACGGCACCAGGTGGTCGGCCCGCTCCGCCGGGTCGTTCATCGTGAACATCCGGAACCGGTCGAAGAGTTCGGCCTGGCGGCGTACGACAGGTGCGAGCTGGGACACCGTGCAGGCGGGCGCGAGGAGCACCACGTCACGGAAGCGGAAGTCGGGCGGGATGGGGTGTCCCCTGCTCGAACGCAGTTGAGAGCTTGGGGAAGGGTCGTCGGCCGCGGCGCGCCTGCGGGCGATGTCGTCGAGGAGGTTGCCGATGAACACGGCGCCCGCGCTGTGGCCGACGACGGTCACCTGGGGCCGACTGCCGGTGGCGAGCAGATCGGCGAACCGGTCGAGGAAGTACCGTCCGGCGCGGGCCTCGTCACCGGCGGCGAAGGTGTCGGCGGTCTGCCGCTTCATCGCGTCCCAGATCGCCGCGCCCACGCCCGCCAGATAGAACTCGCGGAGGATCTCCTCGACGACCGTCGGATAGAGCCCGTGGTCGGTGCGCCGCCGGAACCGCCCGACGACGGCGGCCACCACGCGCACGGTCTTGCGTACGAGCAACGCGGTGCTGACCAGGGCGCGTTCCCCCGTCCCCGCCCGGTCCACGAGTTCGGCGACGATGTCGGGTGACATCAGTGTGGCCGCCGCGGCACGCCCCCCGATGGCGTCTCGCGCCGCGGCGGCCTGCTCTGCGGGCGCCGGTGCGACCGAGTTGACGATCTCCCGTGTGCGCTCGGCGAGTTCGAGGTCCGTCGAGAGCTCGGCAGCCAGCTGCCGCTGCTCCTCGTCGCTCAGTTCCGGCACGTCGGCCGGGGCGGTCAGCCGTGCGTACGGCTCCTGTCCCGCCCGCACCTGGGCGAGTTCCGCCGCGACGGCCCTCGGGGTAGGGGTGGCCACCACCCCGAGGGCCCGCTGCCCCGGCTCCTGGAAGACGATGCCTGTCGCATAACGCGTGACCCTGTTGAGCAGCGTACGGAAGACGCTCTCGTTCAGGATCTGCGGCAGGTTCCCCCGCAGCGTCTCCAGGAGCCCGCTGCTCCACACGAAGAAGACGGGGTCGGCCCCGGCCGCTTCGTAGACGGGCGCGAGGCGTTCGGCGGTCGCGAACCCCAGCGCGTCGTCGATGAGCCCGCCGTGGAAGTGCAGCACGACCCGCGGTCGGTCCTTGAGCCCGGCCACGAGCTCGTCGATGTCGGCGGTGGTGGTCGAGGCGAGCCGGCCGCTCTGCCTGCTGTGGATGCACCGTTCACGGGAGGAAGGCATGGCAAGGACGTTAGGACTGCCGCACGCCCTCTGGCCTCGGGGACCGTCCCAGGGATACCCCCTGGGGGCCGGGCCCCAGGGCCCTCAGGCGCCGCCCATCCACTCCGCCTCGTAGGCCGCGTATGTCCCGTCGTGCGTGGCGAGGTGGGTGAACTGGTCGACGTACTCCTTGAACTCCTCGTCCCCGCGCGGCAGTGCGTAGGCCTTCTCGGAGAACGTGAAGGGCTTGTCGGGGTGGAGCGAGCAGAGCTCGGGGTGGATCTTGGACTGGTAGCGGGTCTCGCTCGCGTCCGTCATCATCACGTCCGCACGCCCCTCGATGATCTCCTGGAAGATCGTGGTGTTCTCCGGGTGCAGCCTGATGGTGGCCTGCTTGATGTTGGCGCGCGCGAACTGCTCGTTCGTGCCACCGGGGTTGACGATCACGGTGGTGCCGGTCTTGTCGATGTCCTTCAGCGTGCCGTCGCCGAACCTGTCCTTGTCGGCGCAGCGGATGATCGGCGTCTTGCCGTCCTCGCGGGTCGGTTCGCCGAAGTAGACCTGGCGGGCGCGCGGCAGGGTGATGGAGACGCCGCCGACGGCGATGTCGCAGCGGCCCGCCGCGACGTCCTTGGTCAGGTTCGCCCACGTCGTCGCCACGTACGAGGGCTTCGCTTCGAGGCTCTCGGCGAGGTCCTCGGCCATCTTGATGTCCACTCCGCTGTACGTTCCGTCGGCGGGGTCGAGGTGGGTGAACGGGCGGTAGTCACCCGTCGTGCACACCTTCAGGACGCCCGTCTTCGGGATGGAGTCCAGGAGGCTGCCGTGGGGGCGGTCCGGCCGCTTCGCCGCGTCGGGCGACGCGGGCGCGGCGGCGGTCACGGCCAGCAGGCAGACCAGTGCGGACAGGGTGGCGGCACGCTTCACGGGGGCTCCTCCGGACGGGTTCGCGGCTCGAAGGGATCACCTTCGCAGACCCGTTCTGGCCGGTGAAGCCCCTTCTCATCAGGCGATCACCGGGCGAGCGGCGCCAGCTGAGTGGCCGTCAGGTCAGGTCCCGCCCCGGTGTCGTACGCATCCTCGTCGAATGGATACAGCGGGCGCTCCACCCGGTGGTGGCCGAGCCGCAGCAGGTCCTGGTCGACGCCGCCCGGGGTGAGGGCGAGGAGCCAGTCGGCGGCCATGTCATAGAGCTCGGGCTCCAGATAGCCGATCTTGACCACGACCAGGTCGAAGGTGCGCGGGTCGATACCAAGGCCGCCTTCGGCCGGGCCGAGGAAGTCCGCGAGGGTGTGGAAGGGCTTGCGGCGCTCGACCAGGATCACGGTCACCCCGCCGCTCCGCACCGCCGCCATGTCGACGCCCCGGTCGTAGGCGCCGCCTTCAGCCCGATCCTTCCGCTCGGCGGCGCGCTGCAACGCCACTACGGTGCCGGTGAGTTCGTAAGGGCCGCCGTGGTTCGCGTCGACCTTGCCTCCGACGCTCAGGGTGACATCGGCGCCCACTCCGGCCTCGAAGCAGCGGGCGACGGCGACGGGGTCGGTGATGCCGGGGTGGACGGCGGTGACCTCCCCGGAGCGGATCGCCTCGTTCTCCAGGAGCTTGCCCAGCATGTACGCCAGGTCGCCCGCGCCGCCCGCCGTGGGGTTGTCCCCGGAGTCGCTGATCAGGAAGGGCCGCTCGGTGGAGGTCACCGCCTGCTCGATGCACTCCTCGGCGCTGCCCGTCGGGCCGACGAAGACGAAGTCGCGGCGGGCGTCCCAGTAGCGGCGGGCCAGCTTCTCGGCCTCGGCGGCGGCCAGTTCGGCGTCCTCGCCGGTGACGACGATCGCGGCCTGGCAGCGCGGTTCGTCCGCCCACGCGTAGCCGACCCACATCGCGGCGTCGAGGATGCCGGGCAGCTGCTCGATCTCGGCGAGCGAGGCGTACAGGGACTTGGCGGGCTCCAGGCGGGTGCTGGTCTTCTCGCCGGGCAGGAGCACCGGCACCTGCACCCAGGCGCGGTGCGGCCGGGTGCCGTCGCGCAGGCAGCGTACGAGATGGCGCGCGGCGCGCTCGCGGGTCTGCCAGGCGTCCTCGTGCGGGGCCAGGCGGTGGGCGGTGAGCAGGTCGATCGGGTCGGCGAAGCGGCGTGAGACGTTGCCGTGCAGGTCCATGGCTGCCGAGATCATCGGGCGGCCGCCGTCGGGGGTGCCGACGGCGTCCAGCGCGGCGCGCACGGCCTCCGTCAGGTCGGCTTCGGCGTCGGTCAGGCCGATGACGCTCATCGCGCCGTGGATGTCGTAGACGAGGCCGTCCAGGGGGCCCGATTCCCGTATGCGGGTGACGAGTTCGTCCTTGAGGGTGAGATACGACTGGGCCTCCACCGGACCGCCGGGCAGCGAGGTCGCGTGCAGCAGCGGCACCCATTCGACCGTGTACGCCAGGTCGGAGTCCGCCTGGGTCCAGGTGTAGCGGTCGAGGAGTTCCTGGCCGCGGGTCTGACGGAAGTCGTCGGTGGTGGAGCGGTGCGGGCAGAAGGTGGAGGACTCGATGCCGATGCCGCCGATGCCGATGCGGAGGCGACGCTGCTGGGTGGCGGGGGTGGTCATGCGTGGACGCTCTCTTCCTGGGATGCCGGGGACCTGGGTGCCGGGTCCTGCGCTGCCGGGGCGGTCGGGAGGTGGTGGCGCAGGGCGGTGAGGCCGGCGCCGAGCAGGCCCGCGTCGCGGCCGGTGACCGTGGTGGTGATCTCCAGGTCCGCGGTGGCGAGCGGCAGGCAGCGCTCGTAGAGGACACCGCGTACGGCGGCGACCAGCGGCTCGGCGGTGGCGAGCACCCCGCCGATGGCGACGGCCTGCGGGTTGAAGAAGTTGACGACGACGGACAGGACCGTGCCGATGTGCCGGCCCGCCGTACGGACGAGGGTGGTGGCCTGCGGGTCGCCGTCCGCGACGAGCCGCAGGAGTTCGGTGGTGTCGGCCACTTCGACGCCCTGCAGGGCCAGTTCGCGGATCAGCGCCGCGCCGCTGGCCACGGTCTCCAGGCAGCCGATGTTGCCGCAGCTGCACGGCCGGTCGCCCGCCGCCTCGATGCGTACGTGGCTGATGTCGCCGGCGGAGCCGTTCGCGCCGTCGTGCGGGCGGCCCGCCGCGATGACGCCGCTGCCGATGCCGCGGCCCGCCTTGACGACGACCATGTGGTCGAGTTCGGGCCGTGCGGTGCGGTGTTCGCCGACGGCCATCATCGTGGCGTCGTTGTCGACGGTCACGGGGATGCCGAGGCGCTCGGCGAGGACGTCGCGCAGCGGGTAGCGGTGCCAGCCGGGCATGCGGGACGGGCTGAGGACGCGGCCCTCGGCGGGCCGCACGGGGCCGGGGAAGGCGACGCCGAGCGCGCGGACGGTGCGGCCCGCTTCGCGCTGCCGTGCGCCGAGTTCGGCGACCTGCTCGCAGAGCCAGTCCACGGCGGACTCGGGTCCCGCGGTGATGTCGTGCGGCAGGTCGACGGCGTCAAGGACGGTGCCGCCGAGGTCGACGGCGCCGAGGCGTGCGTGATGGCTGCCCAGGTCCGCGGCGAGGGCGACGGCGCCCTGTGCGCGGACGCGGAGCAGCCGTGGGCGGCGGCCGCCGCGCGATGCTCCCTCGCCGGATTCGGTGAGCAGGCCCGCGTCGACCAGTTCCTGGACCCGCAGCGAGACCGTGGACGCGGCGAGCCCCAACTCCCGTACGAGATCGGCCCGGGACGACGCGGCGCCCGATGAGACCAGTCGCAGGATGTGCTGCGCCGATCCTGGTTCGCCGAGTGGTGTTCCGGCCATGCCGCCCCCTGGTGCTCCGATGCTGCTTCGAGGTGTTGTTTCGATGTGTTTCTTCGACAACGGGACGAACACTAGGTCGCCCCGAAGGAAGTTGACCAGTCCTCCCGCCTTTTCGACTTCTTGCCGAATGAAGCTATTGACTTGGTTTTCTCGTGCGTCCTAGCGTTCGGGCGCCGCCCCGTCGTTCTCCGGCGCGGGGCAGGTCCCGTACCCCTTGGAGGCCCATCGCCATGCGCTCACTCAGGTCCGCGGCCGCGGCGCTGCTCGTCCTCGCGGCGGCGCTGACGGGATGCACTCAGGAGGGCGGCCGCGTCGACATGGGCCCCACCGGCGGCACTCCGGTCGATGGCGGCACGGCGACGATGGCGCTGCCGCCCGCCGCGACACCGAACTGGATCTTCCCGATCGGCCCGCCCGGCTACGGCGCCTCGTACAACTACGGCATCCAGTCGCTGCTGTTCTCGCCCGTGTACGACGCCGTGCAGGAGAAGGGCAAGGCAGAGCTGACCACGCACGGCCCGAGTACCCTGGGCCTCGAACCGAAGTTCAGCGACGGCAACAGGACCGTGACCGTGCCGCTGCGCGAGGGCGTGAAGTGGTCCGACGGAGAGCCGGTCACCTCCCGCGACCTCGAGTTCTGGTTCAACCTCCTCAAGGCCAACAAGGCGGACTGGGGCAACTACGCGGTCGGCGCGATGCCCGACAACATCAAGCGCTTCGAGACCGTCGACGACCACACCGTCCGGCTGCACCTGAGCCGCGCGTACAACCCCGACTGGTTCACCGCCAACCAGCTCACGCGGATGCGCGCGCTGCCCCAGCACGCCTGGGACGCCAAGACCGACGGCGGGAAGATCGCCGACTGGGACCGCACGAAGGCGGGCGCCAAGGCGGTCTTCGCACGCCTCACCCGGCATGCCAAGAGCCTCGGCTCGTACGGCACCGATCCGCTCTGGAAGACCGTCAACGGCCCCTGGAAGCTGGCCGGGTGGCGCGACAACGGCCAGGTCACCATCGTCCCGAACGAGAAGTACACCGGCCCCGAGTCGCAGCACCCGCACCTCGACAGGGTCGTCTTCAAGCCCTTCACCACCGCCGACTCCGAGTACAACGTGCTGCGTTCGGGCGGCGTTGACTACGGCTACATCCCGCCGTCGGTGATGGCGCAGAAGGGCAAGTTCGAGGAGAAGGGGTACCGCGTCGATCCGTGGGAGGGCTGGGCGGCGACGTACATCGTCTACAACTTCAACTCCACGCACGCGGGCCCGATGATGGACCAGCTCTACATCCGGCAGGCGATGCAGCATCTCGTCGACCAGAAGGCGATGAGCGACGTCGTCTGGCAGGGCAGCGCGACCCCGACGCTGGGGCCGGTGCCGGTCACCCCGAAGAGCCAGTATCTGTCCGATGCGATGGAGAAGAACCGGTATCCGTTCTCCGTCGGCAGGGCGCGCGAGCTGCTCGCGGCCCACGGGTGGAAGACCCAGGACGGCACCGCCCGCTGTGTACGTCCGGGCACGGGCGCCGACCGGTGCGGCAAGGGCATCGCGAAGAACACCCCGCTCGAACTCACCCTGCTCTCCCAGTCCGGCTCCACCGAGACGACGAACATGATGCAGGAGCTGAAGTCCTCGCTCTCCAAGGCGGGCATCGACCTCACCGTCCGCCAGCAGCCGCTCAACTCGGTGCTCGGCAACTCCGTTCCCTGCAAGGCGAAGGACCCCGGCTGCGACTGGGACATGTCGTTCTTCGGCACGGCAGGCAGCTGGTACTACTCGCTCAACCCCAGCGGCGAGCAGCTCTTCTCGACCGGCGCGTCGGCCAACTTCGGCAACTACAGCGACAAGAAAGCCGACCGGATCATCCGGGGCGTGCAGTACTCCCCCGACATGAAGGCCGTGCACGAGTACGGCGAGTACCTCGCCGAGCAGCTGCCCGTGATGTGGATGCCCAACCCGGCGTACCAAGTCTCCGTGATCCGCAACGACTTGCGGGGGGTCGGGCAGAACCCGACGGTCACCTTCTCGCCGCAGGACTGGTACTACGTCAAGAAGAAGGGAGCCGAGAAGTGACCGGCTTTCTGGTCAAGCGTTTCCTTCAGGCGCTCGTCGTGCTGTTCCTGGTCTCCGTCATCGTCTTCACGCTGCTTCACATGCTGCCCGGCGGCCCGGCCCGCGCGATCCTCGGCCCGAAGGGCACCCCGCAGCAGATCGAGCACTTCAACCACCAGCAGGGGTACGACCGTTCACTGCCCGCGCAGTACGTAATGTACCTGAAGCGTCTTTTCACGGGCGACCTCGACGAGTCCTTCAAGCTCAACTCGCCGGTGTCCGAGCTGCTCAAACAGCGGCTGCCGAAGACGCTGCTCCTGACGGTCCTTTCCACCGCCCTCGCGGTGATCATCGCCGTGCCGCTCGGTCTGCTGCAGGCCGTGCGGCGCGGCAAGGCGTCGGACTACGCGCTGACGGGGCTCGCCTTCCTCCTCTACGCGACGCCGGTGTTCTTCCTCGGCCTCATCATGATCATCCTGTTCGCGCAGGTGATGCCGATCCTCCCGGCGGAGGCGCCGCAGGGCGAGACGATCGGTGAACTCCTCGGCGACTTCACGGGGTTGGTGCTTCCCGTCGTCACCATGGCGTTCGGCATCGTGGCGATGTTCAGCCGATACATGCGCTCGGCGGTCCTCGACAACCTCACCGAGGAATACGTCCGTACGGCCATGGCCAAGGGCCAGTCGAGCCGCCGGATCATGGTCCGGCACGTGCTGCGCAACGCGCTGATCCCCCTCGCGACACTGCTCGGCCTCTATCTGCCCACCCTCTTCAGCGGGGCGCTCGTCGTCGAGTCGATGTTCAACTACCCGGGCATGGGGCTGCTGTTCTGGAACGCGGCACAGGGCTCCGACTTCCCGGTGCTGCTCGGCGTGACGCTCGTCGTCGGTGTCGCCACCGTCGTCGGCTCACTGCTCACCGACATCCTCTACGCCGTCCTCGACCCCCGGATACGGAGCGTGGCATGAGTACCGCGACCGCCCCTGTCACCGCCCCCGGTCAGGAAGAAGCGGCGCAGGCCACGCCCTCGCTGGCCCGCCGCACCCTCCAGGTCTTCACCGGCAACAAGCTCGCCCTGACGGGCGTGGTGGTCCTGGTCCTGCTCCTCGCTTTCAGCTACCTCGGGCCGCTCCTCCACTCCACCGAGCAGGTGCACACCGACCTGTCCCAGGCCAACCTCGCGCCGGGCGGCTCAGGCCACCTCCTGGGCACCACCGACCTCGGCTACGACATGGTCGGACGCCTGATGGTCGCCGGGCAGACATCGCTTGAAATCGGCCTGGCGGCAGGCCTGTTGGCGACGCTCTTCGGGACCGTGTACGGCGCGGTCGCCGGGTATTTCGGCGGCTGGGTGGACGCGGCGATGATGAGGATCACCGACGCCGCGCTCGCGATCCCCGCGATGTTCCTGCTCGTCGTGGTCGCCGCGATCATCACGCCGAGCAAGGGCGTCCTCATCGTCATCATCGCCTCGGTGGCCTGGCTCTCACCCGCCCGTCTGGTGCGCGGAGAGGCACTCTCGCTGCGCGACCGCGATTACGTGCAGGCGATGCGGATGATGGGCGGCGGTGGTGCGCGGGCCGTCTTCAAGCACATCGTGCCGAACGCCATCGGCACGGTCATCGTCAACTGCACCTTCCAGATCGCCGACGCGATCCTCTACGTCAGCTATCTCGCCTTCCTGGGGCTGAGCATCCCGCCGCCGTCGGCGGACTGGGGCTCGATGCTGTCGGCCGGCATCACCTACACCCAGAACGGCTACTGGTGGCTGATCTTCCCGCCGGGCATCGCGATCGTCCTTGTCGTCGCCGCGTTCAACTTCATCGGTGACGGGCTGCGGGACGCGTTCGAAGTGCGGCTGCGGAAGTAGAGGGAGAACCGACAACATGACCGAACTTCTGCTCAAGGTGACCGAGCCCCTGCTCAAGATCGAAGACCTGCGGGTCGACATCGCATCGCGCGACCGCACCGTCCACGCCCTCGACGGCGTCTCGCTGGAACTCGCCCCGGGCGAGGCCCTGGGCGTCGTGGGCGAGTCGGGCTGCGGCAAGACGATGACCGCGCTCAGCGTCCTCGGGCTCCTGCCGCCCGGCGGTCAAGTCACCGGCGGGCACGTCCTGTTCGACGGACAGGACCTGGCCGCCGCGCCCGCTCCCGTCCTCCAGGACGTACGCGGCAACACCATCGGCATGGTCTTCCAGGACCCGCTGACCTCCCTCAACCCGACGATGACGATCGGCGCGCAGGTGGCCGAGCCGCTCCTGCTGCACCGCACCGACCTGGGCAGGAAGGAAGCCTGGGCGCGCGCCGATGAGATGCTGCGCCTGGTCGGCATGCCACAGCCCGCCGAGCGCATGAAGGCGTATCCGCATCAGCTGTCGGGCGGCATGCGCCAGCGCGTGGCGATCGCCATGGCCCTGGTCTGCGAGCCGAAACTGCTGATCGCCGACGAGCCGACGACCGCGCTCGACGTGACGACGCAGCACCAGATCCTGGAGCTGATCGACGGTCTGCGGCAGCGGCTCGGCATGGCGATGATCCTGGTCACCCACGATCTGGGTGTCATCGCCAACCGGGTCGACCGCGTCGCGGTGATGTACGCGGGGAAGGTCGCCGAACAGTCCGATGTGCGCGGCCTGTTCGCGCGGCCCCGGCACCGCTACACCGAGGCGCTGTTCGCCTCGCTCCCCGAGCGTGCGGCCGACAACGGCACCGAGCTCCACACCATCCCCGGCCTTCCGCCCAACCTGGCGGTGCGCCCCACGGGGTGCAGGTTCGCGCCGCGTTGCACCTTCGCCACGGACGAGTGCCGCACGCAGGAGCCGCCGCTCGCGGACGATGAAGTGGGGGGCGGTGAAGTGGGGGGCGGTGAACACCGGTTCGCCTGCTTCCACCCGGTGCCGGACAACGCGTCGGAGGCCGAGGTCGTGGTCCCGGCAACCGTGCCCGCGCCGCGCGCCTCCGGTGACGTGCTCCTCGAACTCGACGCGCTGGTCAAGGAGTTCCCCCTCAAGGGCGGCACGTTCTCGCGCCGCAGGGGCACGGTCAGCGCGGTCGGCGGGGTTTCCCTGGAGATCCGCAAGGGCGAGACGTTCGGCATGGTCGGCGAGTCCGGGTGCGGCAAGACGACGCTCGGGCGGATCGTCGCGGGCCTTGAGGAGCCGACGGCGGGGAGCGTCCGCTTCGAGGGCAGCGACCCGGCGGACATGTCACGGGGCGAGCGGCGTGCGCACCGGCGGCGCGTGCAGCTGATGTTCCAGGACTCCACGGCCGCCATGGACCCCCGGATGCGGGTCGGCGAGATCCTGCGGGAGCCGCTGGTCATCCAGGGCGTCGGCAGCCGGGCCGACCAGGAGAAGCTGGTCGCCGAACTCCTGGACTCGGTGGGCCTGCCGCGCGGCGCCGTGCACCGCTATCCGCACGAGTTCTCCGGAGGGCAGCGTCAACGCCTCGGCCTGGCACGGGCGTTGACGCTCTCCCCCGATCTGGTGATCGCCGACGAGCCGGTCTCCGCGCTCGACGTGTCCGTCCAGGCGCAGATCCTCAACCTGATGCGGGAGCTGCAGCGGGAACGCGGCCTGACGTATCTGTTCATCTCGCACGACCTGGCCGTCGTGCGCCACCTGGCGGACACGGTCGGTGTGATGTACCTCGGCAAGCTGGTGGAGTCGGGCCCCGCCGAGCAGGTGTACGCCCACCCGCTGCACCCCTACACGCGCGGGCTGCTCGACACGGTCAACCTGCCCGACCCGGAGGCGGCGGCAGGCCTCGACCGCACACCCCTGGAGGGCGAGACACCGTCGGCCGCGAAGCCTCCGACGGGCTGCCGCTTCCGCACCCGGTGCCCGATGGCCCAGGAGGTGTGCTCGACCACGGAACCGCCGGTGAGCACCCCGAACAGTGCGGGACACCAGGTCGCCTGCCACTTCCCGCTGCCCGCGCCTCGGCTAGCGTCGACGGCGTGAGACTCGCACAGGCCCTGACCCGCCGCCCGCTCGTCCTTGACGGCGGTCTCTCCAACCAGCTGGAGGCCGCCGGGCACGACCTGGGCGACGCCCTCTGGTCGGCGCGGCTCCTGGCCGACGAGCCGGAGGCGATCGCGGCGGCGCACCGCGCGTACTACGAGGCGGGCGCGGACATCGCCACCACGGCGAGCTATCAGGCGACGTTCGAGGGCTTCGCCAAGCAGGGCATCGATGCCCTGAGCACCGCTGAACTGCTGCGTCTGAGCGTGGAGTTGGCGCGGGACGCGGGGGCGGGTGTCGGCCGGGAGGTGTGGGTGGCGGCCTCCGCGGGCCCTTACGGGGCGATCCTCGCGGACGGCTCCGAGTACCGGGGCAGGTACGGCCTGACCGTGGCCGAGCTCGAGCGTTTCCACCGTCCGCGCCTGGAGGTCCTCGCGGACGCGGCGCCCGACGTCCTCGCCCTGGAGACGGTGCCGGACACGGACGAGGCTCGGGCGCTGCTGCGCGCGGTCCGCGGCCTCGGCGTCCCCGCATGGCTGTCGTACACGGTCTCCGGCGGCTTCACCCGCGCGGGCCAGCCCCTGACCGAGGCCTTCGCGCTCGCGGCCGACGCCGACGAGATCCTCGCGGTGGGCGTCAACTGCTGCGACCCGCGTGACGCGGACGCGGCGGTGCGCCTGGCCGTGAGGATCACCGGGAAGCCGGTGGTGGTCTACCCCAACAGCGGCGAGACATGGGACGCGGACACCAAGAGTTGGCGGGGGCCCCAGCGCTTCAGCGCGGGCCGGGTCACCGGCTGGCGGGACGCGGGGGCACGGTTGATCGGCGGGTGCTGCCGGGTCGGCCCTGAGACGATCGCGGAGCTGGCCGGCGAACTGGACACCCCGCCCGACCTGCGATGACGTCCGCGCAGGGGTGACTGTCAGTGCCGAGGTGCAGACTGGCTGATACCTGAGACAACGACGTCGGAGGTGGCCACCATGGCCGATCTCATCCTGACCGTAGGCACCCGAAAAGGTCTCTTCATCGGCCGCAAACGGAGCGGCACCGACACCTGGCGGTTCGACGAAAGGCCGTACTTCAACGCCCAGGCCATCTACTCGGTGGCCATCGACACCCGCGGCGACACCCCCCGGATCCTGGTGGGCGGCGACAGCTCCCACTTCGGCCCCTCGGTCTTCCACTCCGACGACCTCGGCAGGACCTGGACGGAGCCGGCCAAGGCGGCCGTCAAGTTCCCCAAGGACACCGACGCCTCCCTGGAGCGCGTCTGGCAACTGCACCCCGCGACCGCCGAACCGGACGTCGTGTACGCGGGCACGGAACCGGCGGCGCTGTACAAGTCGCAGGACAGGGGCGAAACCTTCGAGCTCGTGCGCCCCCTCTGGGAGCACCCCACCCGCGGCGAGTGGGTGCCGGGCGGCGGCGGAGAAGGCCTGCACACGGTCCTGACCGACCCCCGCGACCCGGACGCGGTGACCGTCGCCGTCTCCACCGCCGGAGTGTTCCGCACGCTGGACGGCGGCAGGAGCTGGGCCCCGTCGAACAGCGGTGTCTCCGCGGTCTTCCTGCCGGACCCGAACCCGGAGTTCGGCCAGTGCGTGCACAAGGTCGCCAGGGACGCCGCCGACCCGGACCGCCTGTATCTGCAGAACCACTGGGGCGTGTTCCGCAGCGACGACACGGGCGCGCACTGGTCGGACATCGGCGAGGGCCTCCCCTCCGACTTCGGCTTCGCCGTCGTCGCGCACCCGCACCGGGCGGACACGGCGTATGTCTTCCCGATCAACGCGGACATCGACCGCGTCCCCGCCGACCGCCGATGCCGGGTCTACCGCACGGGCGACGCGGGCAAGAGCTGGGAGCCGCTCAGCGCGGGCCTCCCTTCGGGCGACCATTACGGCACGGTGCTGCGGGACGCGATGTGGAGCGACGGCCAGGACCCGGCGGGCATCTACTTCGGCAATCGCAACGGCGAGGTGTACGCCTCGGCGGACGACGGCGACAGCTGGCAGGAGCTGGCGTCCCACCTGCCCGACGTACTGTGCGTCAGGGCGGCGGCCATCGGTTGATCGACGCCCCCGTTACGGCAGTAGGGTGACGCCGTGGCACCACGACCCTTGCATGAAATCGTCGAGGCGGGCTGGGCGAAGGCCCTCGAACCCGTCGCCGGAAAGATCGCCGAGATGGGCGGCTTCCTGCGCGCGGAGATCGCCGCGGGACGCACCTACCTCCCGTCCGGGCCGAACGTGCTCCGCGCGTTCCAACAGCCCTTCGACGAGGTGCGGGTGTTGATCGTCGGCCAGGACCCCTACCCCACACCGGGGCACGCGGTGGGGTTGTCGTTCTCGGTCGCGCCCGAGGTGCGTCCGCTGCCCGGCAGCCTCATCAACATCTACCGCGAGATGGGCAGCGACCTGGGGCTCCCACCGCCGTCGAACGGCGACCTCACGCCGTGGACACAGCAGGGCGTCCTGCTGCTCAACAAGGCGCTCACCACGGCCCCCGGGCGCCCGGCGGCGCACCGGGGCAAGGGCTGGGAGGAGGTCACCGAGCAGGCCATCAAGGCGCTCGCCGCGCGCGGGCGGCCCCTCGTCTCCATCCTGTGGGGGCGTGACGCCCGCAATCTGCGGCCGCTGCTCGGCCCGCTGCCCTCGGTGGAGTCCGCGCACCCGTCGCCCATGTCGGCGGACCGCGGTTTCTTCGGCTCGCGCCCCTTCAGCAGGGCCAACGACCTGCTGGTCCAGCAGGGCGCACAGCCGGTGGACTGGCGGCTGCCGTGACAGACGCCCCGTGCGTCATCGGGGTGGACTCGGGCGGCTCGGGGATGCGGGTCGCCCTCGGCGGGCCCGCGGCATCACGCCGCCCGGAGCCGCTGAGTTCGAAGGAGCCCGTGCGCACCGGCTCACGCGGCATCGACGCAGGGCACTTCATGGAGCAACTGCTGCCCATGGCAGAGGAGTTGCTGCGGCAGGCGGGCAGCGGGCGGATCACGGCCGTGGCCATCGGCGCCGCCGGCATGGCGTCCCTCGGTGAGGAACTCCGCGCCGAACTGCCGTCCGCCCTGCGCCAGTCCCTGGGCGTACGCCGCCTCGCGCTCGCCGCGGACGCCGTCACCGCGTACGCCGGAGCGCTCGGCGACCGTCCCGGCGCGGTCGTCGCGGCGGGCACCGGCATGATCGCGATCGGCACGGACCTGGCGTCCTGGCGGCGGGCCGACGGCTGGGGCCATCTGCTCGGGGACTGCGGTGGCGGCGCGTGGATCGGCCGCGCGGGGCTCGACGCGGCGATGCGGGCGTTCGACGGGCGGCGCGGTGGGTCGGCCGCGCTGCGGGCCCGCGCCGAGGAATTGTTCGGCCGGCTGTCCGGGCTGCCGGGACAGCTCTACCCCCGCACGGACCGGCCCGCCGTGCTCGCCTCCTTCGCGCCCGAGGTGGCGCACTGCGCGCCGGACGATCCCGTGGCGGCGGGCATCCTGCGCACCGCGGCCGCGCACATCGCCGAGACGGCGGCGGCCGCCTGCCCGCCGCCCGCTACCGGCGACCTGCCCGAAGTCGCCCTGACCGGCGGCCTGTTCAAGATCGGCGAGCCGCTCCTTGCGCCTCTGCGCGCCGAACTGGCGGAGCAGCTGCCCTCGGCACGCCAGGTCGCGGCCGCCGGTGACCCGCTGGACGGGGCGGTGCGCATCGCCGCCGACATCGCCGCGGACCGGCTCCGGCTGCCGCTCGACGCGCGCATGCTCACCGTTCACACAGACATGCTCACCGTGCGCACAGAAGGCAACAGTTGACCTCCGCGTAACTCATCGGACAAAAGCGGACGTATACCGCCCACCTGTACCCTCCCCGAACAGCGAAGCCCCCAAGACCAGTAGCATGCGGGGCCATGAGCTCCCCCACCGGGCCCGCATCAGGCCTGCCCGTACGAATGCCGCGACCCCGCCAGCCCGGTCGGCACCGCCGCCCGGAGCCCGTGGCGGCTCCCGAGAACGCGCCCGCGCTCGTCCTCGCCGTACCGGGCGTACCCAGCACCGCCACGCGCAGCCTCGCCGAGGAGGTCGTGAGCATCGCCCGCTCCGAGCTGCCCGGCCTCGACGCCCGCATCGGATACCTCGACGGCACCGAGGACGCGACGACCACCTCGTTCCCGGAGTTCCCCTCGCTGCAGTCCGTGCTCGCGCACGCCTCCACCGAGCGCACCGCCCGCTTTGAGCAGGCGCGCGCCGCTGGGGCGGACGTCGCCGAGCCCGACGGCCCCGTCGCCGTCGTGGTGCCGCTCCTGGCGGGCCCCGACAACGCGCTGATGCGGCGCGTGCGGCAGGCCGTGATGGACAGCCGCGCGCCCGCCGAGCTGACCGATGTGCTCGGCCCGCACCCGCTGCTCGCCGAGGCGCTGCACGTGCGCCTCTCGGAGGCCGGTCTGGCCCGCGCCGACCGCGCCCGTCTCTTCACGGTGGCGACCGCGGCGGACGGCATCGTCCTCGCCACGGTCGGCGGCGAGGAGGCCGTGCAGGCCGCCGGGATCACCGGCATGCTGCTCGCGGCGCGCCTCGCGGTGCCGGTGATGGCCGCCGCGCTCGACCAGGAGGGCGCCATCGCGGCGACCGCCGAGCAGCTGCGCGGCTCCGGCTCCACCCAGCTGGCGCTCGCCCCGTACCTGATCGGCCCGGAGATCGACGTGAGCCTGCTCGATGACGCCGCCAAGGAGGCGGGCTGCTCCGTCGCCGAGTCGCTCGGCGCCTACCCGGCGATCGGCAAGCTGGCGCTCTCCAAGTACGCGACGGCGCTGGGCATCGCCCCGCAGCAGCCGTCGGGCGCGCCGGTCCACTGACCGCGCCGCGCATACGGGTCTGATGCCGTTACGCCGATGGGCCCGCCCCCGGGACAGGGGGCGGGCCCATCGGCGTACCGCGAGGACCAAAGGTTTCAGCCTCAGCCGAAGATCACGCAGGAGGCGGCAGGAGCCTCGATGGCACCCGCGCGCCGCGGGATGCCCGTCTCCGGGTCGATCGCGAACCAGGTCACGTCGCCCGACCGCTCGTTGGCCACGTACAGAAACCTCCCCGACGGATCGATGGCCAGGTCACGCGGCCAGTGGCCGCCGCACGGCACGGTGGCCGTCAGCCGCGGCCGATCGCCCGCCGCGTCGAGCGCGAGCACCGAGATGACGTCCTGGCCGCGGGTCGCGGTCCACAGGAACCGGCCGTCGGGCGCGACGACGACCTCGGAGGGGTGCGCCTCGCCGTCGCCGTCCGCGGGTCCTGGCAGCACGGCCGCCTCGCCGAGCGGCTTGAGCGCGCCGTCGGCGGCGTCCCAGGCGCAGATGGTGACGGTGGGCGCGAGTTCGTTCAGGACGTACGCACGCTCGCCGCGCGGGTGGAAGGCGACATGGCGCGGGCCCGAGCCGGGCCGCAGCGCGACCTCGCGGTGGAGGGTGAGGCCGCCCTGATCGGTGAGCGCGCAGACGCGTACGGAGTCGGTGCCGAGGTCCACGCTCACCACCCATCGGCCGCTCGGATCGGGCAGCACCTCGTGGGCGTGCGGGCCCTGCTGGCGCTGCGGGTGGGGCCCGGAGCCGGTGTGCCGGAAGACGTCGGAGGGGGCGGGGGCGAGCGTTCCGTCCGGGTGCACGGGCACGACGGTGACGCTGCCGGAGCCGTAGTTCGCGGTGAGGACATGGTCCTCGAACAGGGCGAGATGGGTGGGCGCCGCGGCTTCGACGAGGACCTGGGGTCCGGTCCGCTCGGGCTTGTCGCCGTCGACGCGGAAGGCGGCGACGGCGCCGTCGGAGGTCTCGCTGACGGCGTACAGGGTGTCGCCGGCGGGCGAGAGCGCGAGGTAGGAGGGATCGGGGAGGGCGTCCGTGGCGCTGAGGACGGTCAGCGCGCCGCTTTCCGCGTCGACGGCGGTCGTGAGGATGCCGGACCCGCCCGCCGCGGTGAAGGACCCGATGTACGCCCGTTGCCTGTCTCCGTGCCTGCCCACCACTGCGTTCCCCTCTCGACCGGAGAGCGCCGCGGCCACGTGGCGGCGCTGCTGCGGCCGACGCTAGCAGTCGGTCTAGACCAACGCGTCGCCTGATTCGCCGCGCGTCCGGGCGAGTGCCTCCGGGTGGTGGACATAGGCGGGATGCCGCTCCACCGTGTCGTACGTGCGGTGGAAGACGGGCGTCGCGCTTCCGGACAGCGGCGGCACGATCCAGGACCAGTCGGCGCCCACGGTCCTGCCCTTGCTCTCCTCGCGGCCCAGGTGGGTCAGGAAGCGGCGGGACTCGGTGTGGTGGTCGGTCATGGTGACGCCCGCCCGGTCGAACGAGTGCAGCACGGCGCGGTTGAGCTCGACGAGGGCGCGGTCCTTCCAGAGCGAGCGGTCGCTGCCGGTGTCGAGGCCAAGGAGTTCGGCGACGCGCGGCAGCAGGTCGTAGCGGTCGCTGTCGGCGAGGTTGCGGGCGCCGATCTCGGTGCCCATGTACCAGCCGTTGAAGGGCGCGGCCGGGTAGCAGACGCCGCCGATCTCCAGGCACATGCAGGCCATCGCGGGAACGGCGTGCCAGCGCAGCTCAAGGCCCGCCAAGGCGGGGTGTTCGGGGTGCTCGATCGGTACTTCGAGCACCGCGTCGGGCGGCAGCCTGAACCAGCGCGGCTTGTCGTCGGTTCCCTGGATCACCAGGGGCAGTACGTCGAAGGGGCTGCCTGGGCCACCGGGCCAGCCGAGGTGGCGTGCGAGCGCGGTGATGCCGACGTTGCGCGGGTCGCCGGTGACGCCGCCGCCGGGGCGTTCGTACCCGGCGTACCGGATGAGCTGCTCGTTCCAGATGCGCGGCCCCGGACGTCCCGGGGCGTCGGGCGCGAAGACGGTGATGACGGGCCTGATCCGCCCCCTGTCGCGCACGGCCTCCCGCAGATGCTCCGCCGACGCGGCGGCGACGTCATCGGCGCCGGTCAGTTCCCTGTGGTCGATGACGCGCAGGGAATGCCAGTAGAGGCGCCCGATGCACCGGGCGGCGTTGCGCCAGGCGAGCCGGGCGCCGAAGGCGAGCTCCTCCGGGGTGTGGCGGTAGGTGCCGCCCTCCGCGATCTCGGCGAACACCTGGGCGACGCGCGGTGCGGGGTCGCCGAGACCGGCCTCGCCGTGGTGCAGCCGGACGAACTCGGCGGCGGCCCGGCGGAGGGCGGGTTCCGGCAGGATGTCGGGCGCAGGCGGGGCTCCCGGGGCTCCGTCCTCGTGGCCCGCCGCGCCGTCCGGGCACTGCGCGTCGGCGGCGCGCTGGTGCGGGTGGCCGAGGTCGGCGGGCGTTCCGTGTACGGCCCTGCGCAGGAAATTCCGCATGGTGTACCCCCAGGCGGCTCCGGGGCACGGACCGCTCCCGCACGGCCCGCGCGTCTGTTAGCCGCGGAGTTACCCCTCGGACCGCCTGATCCACCCTGTATGTGCCCGGTGAACATGCCTCAGATGGGGGCAATGTGTCCACGTCGTGACCGAATGAGCGCCCCGAAGGGGCGCGGGGCTGTGACATCTGCGGCTCCGCCGCGTGAGCGCGACCAGCCACAGACGGCCCGCAGAATCGCGCCCGCAGGGGCGCGGGGCTGTGACATCTGCGGCTCCGCCGCGTGGGCGCGACCAGCCACAAACAACCTGCGGACGCCAAGCCACGGAAGGCCCCCTTCCCCCGCGGACGCCGCGAGCCACGGAAAGAGCCCCCAGCTCCGTCACCGCCCAACCAGCGGAGCGCTCACGCTCCGATCAGCGGCGTACGCGTCGAGCTGTGCAGCGGCCCCGACAGCTCGGAAAGAGCCTTCTCCAGGCCATGGAGATGGGCGAGCACCGGCTCGGCGGCGGCGCCCTGCGGCACGGCGACCGGGTGGGCAGCGTGGCCGCCCAGCATCCGCTCCGGCGCGGTCAGCGCCTCCACCGCCGCCTCCACGCGCCAGCAGGCCGCGGCGAGGCGGTCGTCGTGCGAGGCCTCGGGGTCCGCGGCGATCGAGGCGAGGCCGCGCACCTCGCGGGCACAGTCGTCGAGCAGCGCGAGCACCTGCCGGGCGCGCTCCTTGCGAGCCCGCAGCGGGCTGAGCGGATGCACAAGCGGGGCGAGCGAGAACCGCACCTTGCCCAGAAGCTGCTCCAGCTCGGCGACGCGCGGGGCGGGGTCCGCCGACTCGGATCCGGCGAGCCGGGCGGCGGCCTCGGCGGTGCAGGCGTGCACACAGCGCAGGGCGCGCTGGATCCAGGCGTTGGTGGTGGCGTGCGTGGTGACGGGCAGGACGAGGAGCACGGCGATGACGGCGCCGAGCGCCCCGACGCCGGTCTCGGCGACGCGCAGGGCGAGCAGCCCCGGGTTCAGGACCCCGAGCAGGCCGTACAGCACTCCGGCCATCACGGTGACGGCGAGCATCATCCACGTGTACGACACGGCGGCGGTGTAGAAGATCCCGAAGACGCTGACGGCGACGATGACCGCCGAGGGCACGGGAGCGCCGTGCAGCGGCACCGCGAGGACGAAGCCGACCCCGATGCCGATGACGGTGCCGAGGACCCGCCGGAAGCTCCGCACCAGCGTCTCGCCGCTCGACGCGGTGTTCACGAAGACCCACCAGGTGGCGCCCACCGCCCAGTACCAGCGCTGGTCGGAGAGCACCTGTCCGAGCCCGAGCGCGAAGGCCCCGCCGAGCGTCGCCTGGACGGCCTGCCGGGTCGTCGTACGCGCGAGGCCCTTGCCGCCGGGCGGGGCCGGCACGGCCGCGGGCGGCATCCGCCGCTCGTAGCACCACACCCCGAACCGCACGGCCGAGGAGGCGCACAGCGACAGCAGGACGGCGGCGAACAGCTCGGGCAGCTGCCCCGGCCGCGTGTGCAGGAACTGCGTGGCGAAGAACATCATGAACGCGAACACCCCGAGCGAGTGCCCGCGCGGCCCCCACCGCCGCGCGTACACCCCGGCGCCCATGACCGCGAGGAAGGCGGCGTCCCGTGCCACGGGGTAGTCGTGCAGCAGCGCCGCGACGGCAAGGACTGGAAGCCCGACGGCGGGCAGCAGGGCGGTGGTGACCGCCTGGCCGCGCACGGTCGCGTCGGTCACCGTGAAGAGGGCGAGCAGCGCGGCGAGGCCACCCGTGATCGCCGCGACGAGGGAGTGTCCGGCCACACCGCAGAGGACCACGGCAAGGCTGATCCCGAGGACGGCCCGAGACGCGAAGCGCAACCGCGCCCGCCCCGGATCCGGCGCCACGAACACCCTCTTCAGCACAGCTTCCCGCCCCTTCGACGTCCTGCCCGACATGCCCGCATGAAAAAGGCGCCGCGGAGTTCCGCAGCGCCATCGACAGACACATCACACCATCCACCCGCACCCTGGCTCAACCGACACCGATTCGGCTGGGCCATTGGCACACCTCACTCTCCTGATGCCGTACCGCGAGCGGGCCAACGGACCACACGGTCGCCGTGGCGCAGGCGGGACCAGGCTCCGACGCCCAGAGCTGTTCCGATGCCCAGGAAGGCACACGCCCCGGCGGGCACCACCCACTCCGTCATCGAGGACTCGGTGTGACTGCCGCTCCGAGTGAGGGCGAGCACGGCGGTCAGCAGGCCGTAGGGGACGAGCAGCGTGCCCGCCAGGGCCGGGGTGAGCAGCAGCCACCGGGGGAACCTGCGTCCCCATGGCCGGACGAGGGCGAAGGCCAGCACCACGCCCATCAGCGCCAGCACGGCCGTGAAGTCGATGCCGTGCCGCTCCAGCCACACCACCTCGTCGGAGGCACCGTTCTTCGCGAACTCGTCGGCCAGGTCGAACCCGTCGGCGAGCCCCGCTCTGCCGCCCATCGCCCAGAACGTCTTCAGGGCGATGTAGGGCACGGCAGCCGCACTGCCCAGGGCCACGACCGTCCGAGCCACCGCCGGCGTCACCACACGTGTCATTCCCACTCCTGTTCTCGCGAGCCTCACCGGCCGACGACCGCCGTCGGCCGGTCTCACGGTGCTCTCCTGCGAGCGTGCGGGCATCACGCCTGGGTACCGTCGCCGCGGTGGCGCCTCCGCCACGCGGCGGAGCGGACGTCAGAGCACCGCGATCCCCAGCGGCCGTACCCAGCCACGCCCTCGGCGGTCGCGACCCATGCCCTGCCGTCGTCGCCGACGACCAGGCCGTACGGCGCGGCGCCCACTTTCACGGAGTCGATGGGCCCGCGTTCGGGGTCGACGAACGTGACGGTGTCGCTGTCGAAATCCGCCAGCCGGTGACCAGGAGGGCCACGGCCACCGCGCCGAGCAGGCCCGCCCTCACGAAACGGCCCTCAGGAGCGCCGCGATGGTGTCGAAGCCGCGCCGCTCGGCATGTCGCAGCGGTGTGACGCCGTCCGCGTCGGCGAGGTCGGGGCGGGCGCCCGCCGTGATGAGCAGTTCCACGATCTCCTGGTGCGGCAGGTCCCCGTCGCCGAGGATCACGGCCTCCAGGAGGGCCGTCCAGCCGAGGTCGTTGACGTGGTTCACGTCGATGTCCGTCTCGCGCAGCACCGCGCGTACGTAGGCGACGTGGCCGCGTTCGCTCGCCGGGATCACCGAGACGCCGCCGAACCGGTTGCGCAAGGTCAGGTCAGGCCCCGCGGGCAGCAGCACGCGCATCATCGCGACGCTGCCGGTGACCCCGGTGACCAGCCACGCGCTGTCGCTGCGGCGGTCCTGCGCGTTGGGGTCCGCCCCGGCGTCGACCAGCACGCGGGCGGCCTCCACATGGCTGCCCAACGAGGCGAGCAGCAGCGGGGAGCGCAGCTCCTCGTCGCGGGCCTCCACCGACGCCCCCGCGTCCAGGGCGGCGCGCACCTCGGCGGCGTCACCCCGGCGGGCGGCCTCCAGGAGCCGGCGGTTGTGGTCGTGCATCTCGGTCCTCCAGTGACGTATCGACGCATGCCCCGCTGCTACTTGGCGAGGGCGGCGATGCCGGCCTGGGCGAACTTCTCGTCCAGGTTGCCGGAGGGCGCGCCCGCGACACCGATGCCCGCGATCGGGGCGCCCTTGGCGGCGACGGGGGCGCCGCCCGCGAGGAAGAGGGTGCCGGGGATGTCCTTCAGCGTGGGGGCCTTGTCGAGGCGCTTGGCCAGCTCGGAGGTCGGGGCGTTCCAGGAGACGGCGGTGAACGCCTTCTTCTCGGCCGCCTCGTAGGACTGCGGGCCCGCGCCGTCGCCGCGCAGCGTCAGGATGGTGTTGCCGTTGCGGTCGACGACTGCGACGGAGACGCGCTGGTTCTCCTTCTCAGCGGCGTCGAGGGTGGCCTGCGCGGCCTCGGTGGCGGCGTCGATCGTCAGGTGGGAGGTCTGCGTGACGTTCTTCTCGGCGGCGTCGGCCTTGGCCGCGGCGGGGGCGGCCGGCGTGGCGGCGTTGGCGGAGACGGCCCCGAACGTACCGGCGGAGAGGGCGGCGGCGGCAACGGTGCCGGTGAGGACGCGGGTACGCAGCGACATCTTCTTCATGGTGGGCTCCTTCGAATGGACTGGCCGGATGGACCGGGGGACCGGCCGGATGGACCGCGGGACCGGCCGGATGGGCCGGGGAAGCTCGGGAAGCTCTGCGTTCCCGCTCTGACATCCATCCTGGGTCCGGATCCGGGCCGGTCCGGTCGGCCCAGGGGCCTCCTTCACCGCCCCCGACGGTCGACGGCCGGGTCAACCGATCGGTTGACCCCCGGTCGCCGCTCATGCCACCGTCGGCGGCCATTTCCCCGGAACGAGCACCCCCAGCGCGTACGCCCGCGCGACGAGCTCCGTCCGGTTCGACGCGCCCCAGCGCTCGGTCAGGCGGCGCAGGTGGTAGGTGACGCCGTCCCTGGTGAGGCCCGTTTCGCGGGCCGCTCTTGCCGTGGTGGCGCCCGTGGCGAGCAGGGCCAGGATGCGGGCCTCGGACGGGGTGGCCGTCGCCTCCGGCGCGGCGGGGGCGGTGTCCTCGCCCAGAACGCGGAGCAGGACAAGCAGCCCGGGGACCTCGTCCGCGGTGTCGCTCACCGGCTCCGCCGTCAGCTCGCCGTGGCGGCGCACCCCGTCGGCGGCCTCCCAGCGCACCGCCACGGGGTAGCGGGAGCGGCGGCCCAGGCGCACCGCCTCGACGATCCGGACGACCTGTGTCTTCTCCTCGGGGCGGAACAGTTCCAGTACGTTGCGGTCGCGCAGGGCGCCGGGCGTCGCACCCCACTCCGTCGCCATCGCCGGGTTGGCCAGGATGATCGCCCCGTCGGCGGCGCACACCGCGACCGGCGTCGGGATGCGGTCGAAGAGGGTCATGGCGCGGTTGCGCCACAGCACGGAGTCCACGGACGGCTCCGTGTCCATGTGCGGCTCCTTCCGTGGATGTCGATCCGGGCGAGGCCGATCGGGGCGGAAGCCGTCAAGTGCGTGGCGGCCCACGGCACTACACAATCATGTAGTGGCACGGTACTGACCCGGGGGTAAGAACGATCAAGCTGGGGAGCAGTGACTTCCGTACGGCGAAAGGCAGTTGTCGCGCCATGCCCCCCACACCCGCCCCCACCGCAGCACTCCCGGACCTGTCCGCACCCGGACACACGAGCGATGACGCCGACGGCGTTCCGCTGATCGACATCTCCGCGACCGGTCCTGGGCACGCCCCGCTGCAGCAGGCCATGGAGCTGACCCGGCGGCACGGTCCGGTGCTGCTGCGGCGGCTGCACGGCAGGGAAGCCCTGTTCGTCAGCGATCTCGACCTCGTCACCGAACTCGCCGACGAGCAGCGGTTCGCCAAGCATGTCGGGCCCGCCCTGGAGAACGTGCGCGAGTTCACCGCGGACGGCCTGTTCACCGCGTACAACGACGAGCCCGACTGGGCCCGTGCACACGACATCCTGATGCCCGCGTTCGCGCTGGGCTCGATGCGGACCTACCACCCGGTCATGCTGCGCGTCGCCCACCGGCTCATCGAGTCGTGGGACCGCGGCGCGCGCGACGGGCGTCCTGTCGACGTGCCCGGCGACATGACCCGGATGACGCTCGACACCATCGGCCTCGCCGGGTTCGGCTATGACTTCGGGTCCTTCGAGCGGGCCGAGCCGCATCCGTTCGTCGACGCCATGGTCCGCTGCCTGGAGTGGAGCATGACGCGTCTGAGCCGTACGCCGGGCAGCGACCACTCGGCGGCCGACGCGGCGTTCCGGGCCGACGCCGGCTATCTGGCGCAGGTGGTCGACGAGGTCGTCTCCGCGCGCGCCGACGCTCCCGGCACGGCGGAGTCCGCCGAGGATCTGCTCGGCCTGATGCTCACCGCGCGGCATCCGGGCGACGGCGGGAAGCTGAGCACCGCCAACATCCGCAACCAGGTGATCACGTTCCTGATCGCGGGGCACGAGACGACGTCGGGCGCGATGTCGTTCGCCCTGTACTACCTGGCCAAGCACCCGGCCGTGCTGCGGCTCGTGCGCCGCGAGGTCGACGCGCTCTGGGGCGACACCTCCGACCCCGAGCCGACGTTCGACGAGGTCGGACGGCTCACCTACACCCGCCAGGTGCTCAACGAAGCGCTGCGGCTGTGGCCGACGGCCGCCGCGTTCGGCCGCCACGCCCGCGAGGACACGCTGCTCGGCGGCCGCATCCCGCTGCGTGCCGGGCAGGGCGTCACGGTCCTGACGCCGATGCTGCACCGGCACCCGGTGTGGGGCGACAACCCGGAGCTGTTCGACCCCTCGCGCTTCACCCCGGAGGCGGAGGCGGCCCGCTCCCCGCACGCGTATCTGCCGTTCGGCACCGGTGAACGGGCCTGTATCGGGCGGCAGTTCGCGCTGCACGAGGCGACGATGCTCCTCGCCATGCTGGTCCACCGCTACCGCCTTCACGACCACGCCGACTACCGGCTCACCGTCAAGGAGACGCTCACCCTCAAGCCCGAGGGCTTCACGCTCACCCTCACGCCCCGCACCGCGGCCGACCGTGTGCACGGCGAGCTGCCGGGCACGGGCGCCCGCCCCGCGGCTGCCGTCGAGACCGATGCGGTCGCCCTGCCCGCACGGGTCCGCGCCGGAACCCGCGCGCTCTTCCTGCACGGCAGCAACTACGGCACCTGCCGGGACTTCGCGGCCCAACTCGCCGACGAGGCGGCCTCGGTGGGCTGCGAGACGGAGGTGGCGCCGCTCGACGCGTACGCCGGGGCGCTGCCCGTCGACCGCCCGGTCGTCATCACCGCCGCCTCCTACAACGGCCGCCCCACCGACGACGCTGCGGCCTTCGCCTCCTGGCTGGACGGCGCACCCGCGGCCACCGCCGAGAACGTCACATACGCGGTGCTCGGCGTGGGCGACCGGAACTGGGCCGCCACCTATCAGCACGTACCGACCCGCTTCGACGAACGGCTCGCGGACCTTGGCGGCACCCGGCTCCTCGACCGTACGGCGGCCGACGCGTCGGGCGATCTCGGCGGCGCGGTACGGGACTTCACGGCCCGGCTGCGCACCGCGCTGCTCGAACACTACGGCGACCCCGACGCGGTGGAAGAGGCTCAGCCGTCGGACGCGTACGAGGTCCGTGAGCTGACCGGCGGTCCGCTGGACGCCCTGGCCGCGCGCCACAGGCTCGTCCCGATGACCGTGACGGAGGCGTACGACCTCACCGCGCCCGGCCACCCCCGTGTCAAGCGGTTCGTGCGGCTCGCGCTGCCCGAGGGCGTGACCTACCGGACCGGCGACCATCTCACGGTGCTGCCCGTCCAGGACCCGGCGTCCGTCGAACGGGCCGCCGGCGCGCTCGGCGTGGACCTGGACGCCGTCCTCGACATCCGCGCGGGCCGCCCGCGCCGTGACGGTCTCGCCGTGGATCGCCCGCTGACGGTCCGCCAACTCCTTTCCCGGCATGTCGAGTTGCAGGAGCGCCCGACCGCCGGGCAGCTGGCCGTGCTCGCCGCGGCCAACCCCTGCCCGCCGGAGCGTGCGGCCCTCGCCGCCCTGGCCGACGACGCCGAGGCGCGGGCCGCCGACGGGCGCACGCTGCTCGAAGTGGTCGAGGCGCACCCGGCGCTGCGCGGCGCCCTGGACTGGCCGACGCTTCTGGAGGTGCTCACGCCGCTGCGTCCGCGCCACTATTCGGTGTCCTCGTCGCCCGCCGTCCGGCCCGGCCAGGTGGACCTGATGGTGTCCCTGCTGCAGGCGCCCGCCCGCTCCGGGAGCGGCCGCCTCTACCGGGGGACGGGCTCCGGCCATCTGGTCGGCCTGCTGCCGGGCGACACGGTCCTCGCCCGCGTCCAGCCGTGCCGCGAGGCCTTCCGCATCGATCACACGGACACAGCACCGGTCATCATGGTCGCTGCCGGAACCGGTCTTGCGCCCTTCCGGGGTACGGTCGCGGACCGTGCCGCGCTGGTGGCCGGAGGCTCCCAACTCCCGCCCGCACTCTGCTACTTCGGCTGCGACCATCCGGACGCCGACTTCCTGCACGCCGACGAGCTGCGCGCCGCCGAGGCCGCGGGGGCGGTCTCACTGCGGCCCGCGTTCAGCGAGGCCCCCGGCTCGACCGTCGGCGGGGGCACCTTCGTCCAGCACCGCATCGCCGCCGAGGGCGACGAGGTGTGGGGGCTGCTGACCGCCGGTGCCCGCATCTACGTCTGCGGCGACGGCTCCCGGATGGCACCCGGCGTACGCGACGCCTTCCGCACTCTCCACCGGGACCGCACCCCGGGGGCCACGGCCGAGGACTCCGAGCAGTGGCTCGACGGGCTGATCGGGGCGGGGCGTTACGTCGAGGACGTGTACGCCGCCGGGTAGGGCGACGCCTCGCGGCGGGCCAGGATCTCCAGGACCCGCTCGCAGCAGCGCAGGTTCTCCTCCTCGAAGGCGCGACCGCGCATCAGCGTGACGCTCCAGCTCGCGGTAGAGCCGCTGGGGAGTGGCCGACCAGAAGTTCCCATCTGGACACCGTACACCGATGCGATTAGCCTCCCACGCACCTACTCAACAAATTGACTATGAGGTGTGGCATGCAGGCATTCCGCAAGGCCGTCGAGGCGGGCGACCACACGGCCATCGAGGCGCTCCTGGCCGATGACGTGGTCTTCACCAGCCCGGTCGTGTTCCGCCCGTACCCCGGCAAGGCGACCACGGCGGCGATCCTGCGCGGCGTCACGCGCGTCTTCGAGGACTTCCGCTACGTACGCGAGATCAATGACGCCGGTGGCCGTGACTTCGCGCTCGTCTTCGCCGCCCGCGTCGGCGACCGCGAGATCAGCGGCTGCGACTTCCTCCACCTCGACGAGGACGGCCTGATCGACGAGCTCACGGTGATGGTGCGTCCGCTGTCGGCCGCGCAGGCGCTTGCCGCCGCCATGGGCGCCCAGTGGGAGCGGATCACCGAGGAGGCGGCCGCCGGGTGAGCCGGGCCCGCGGCTACCAGGCGCGGGCGGCCTTGATCAGCTGATCGCGGACCAGCGCGACGTGCGGGTTGTCCGCGGAGCCGGGGCGCTGGACCAGGTAGCCGGTGTTGATCGGGGCGTCCTGCGGATCGTTCAACAGGACGAGGCTGCCCGCGGCCAGCGCGTCGCGGCACAGATAGCGGGGCAGCACGGAGAAGCCCGCGCCCGCGATCACGGCGGAGAGCACTCCGCGCAGATCGGGCACGGTGACGGAGGCTTCGCGGGTCAGGCGCTTGCCGAAGACGTGGCGCCAGTAGCGGCGGGCGATCGGCAGATCCTCGGCGTAGGTGACGAGCGGGACGTCGTGCAGCACGGCCGGTCCTTCGGCGGCGATCCGGTCGGGGCCGCCGATCCGCTCGGCCCACGACTGGGCGGCGACCAGGACGAACTCCTCGTCGGCCAGCGGCACTGCGGTCAGGGAACGCCCGCGGGGCCTGGCCGTGGCGATCACCAGGTCGTGGCGTCCGGCGCGCAGTTCGTCCAGGAGCGGATCGGTCAGGCCGGTGGCGATCCGCAGCCGGACGCCCTTCTCGACGAGCGGCGCGAGGGCGGGCAGCGCGCTGTGGCAGAGCATCTCGGCCGGGCCCGCCAGATGGACGGGCTCGGCCGGGGCGCCGTCGAGGGGGCCGCCGTGACCGGTGACCGCCGCCAGGGCGTCGAGGGGATCGACGATGCGGGAGGCGAGCGCGTCCGCGAACGGCGCGGGTGCGACGCCACGCGGCAGCCGCTCGAACAGCTCCCGGCCGACCTGCCGCTCCAGGGTGCGGATCTGGGTGGTGACGGTGGGCTGCGAGAGGCCGAGCAGGCGCGCGGCGGCGGTGAGGGACCCCGAGCGGTACACGGCGAGGAAGGTGCGCAGAAGGTTCAGGTCCAGCGGAGCACCCGCTGTTGCCGCCTGCGCCGTCCCCGGCAACCCATTGGAATCCTTATCTTCCATATGGCTCAGCCTATTGGATTTCCTTGGGGAGACGGACCTACCTTCGAGGACATCAACGCACTGACGTTCTGAGCACGGAACGTCAGGGACTCCAGCCATCGGAAGCCTCGGAGAGACACATGTCCAAGATCCTGTTCGTCATGACCGGCGCCCACCACTGGACCCTGGCCGACGGCACCCAGCACCCGACCGGCTTCTGGGCCGAGGAGGCCGTCGCCCCCTACGAGGCCTTCAAGGCCGCGGGCCACGAGATCGTCGTCGCGACGCCGGGCGGTGTCGTCCCGCCCGTGGACCGGGCGAGCCTGGCGCCCGAGTTCAACGGCGGCCAGGAAGGCGCCGACAAGGTCGCCGCCACCCTCGACTCGATCGACGAGCTGAACCACCCCGTCAAGCTCGAAGAGGTCGACCTGGCCGACTACGCCGCGGTCTTCTACCCCGGCGGCCACGGCCCCATGGAGGACCTTGCCGTCAACGCGGACTCGGGCAGGCTCCTCACTCTCGCCCTGGAGTCGGGCAAGCCGCTCGGCGTGGTCTGCCACGCACCGGCCGCCCTGCTCGCCGCGACCAAGGCCGACGGCTCCAACGCCTTCGCGGGCTACGAGCTGACCGGCTTCACCAACGTCGAGGAGACCCAGTCCGGGTTCGCCGACAAGGCCAAGTGGCTGCTCCAGGACCGCCTGGTCGTGGCGGGCGTCAACTTCCAGGAGGGCGAGCCGTGGGCCCCGAAGGTCGTCGTCGACCGCAACCTGGTCACCGGCCAGAACCCGGCGTCCGCCGCCCCGGCGGCCACCGAACTCCTGAAGAAGCTGGCCTGACCCCTATGGGCACCGACCGGCTCGACGAGGTCCTCGACGCCGCCTACGACTGCCTCACCAGGTACGGCGTACGGCGCACCACGATGGACGACATCGCCGGCACCATGGGCGTGTCCCGGTCAGCGGTCTACCAGTACGTACGCAACAAGGACGACGCCTTCCGCAAGCTCGCCCGGCGCCTGCACACCCAGGCGCTGGAGCGGGCCGGGCGGGCGGCCGCCGACACGGACGCCCCGCACGCCGAACGCATCCGGGGCGTCCTCGCGGCCAAGCTCGACCTGGTCCTCCGCCTGGCCGGGGACTCGCCGCACTCCGCCGAACTCCTCGACCACAAGGCCCGTTTGTTCGGCGACATCTGTCACGACTTCACCGGCTCGCTGCGCCGCCTGCTCATCGGCCTGTTCAGCGAGGCGGGGACCCCCGTGACGGTGGACCCCGCCGAGGCCGCCGACATGTGCATCGCGCTCGTCATCGGCCTGGAGTCGGTGTCCGAGGGGGAGCGCCTTTTCGGGCCCGCGACGGACGCGCTCCTGACCGGGCTCCTCGCCCCTCCGGTCACGACGGGCGGCGTAACCACTTTCCCCTGAGCTGACTTCCGGTCAATTCCTGTGGTGGCTGTGTGGATTTTTCGCCCCCTCGCTGCGGTCCCTGCCGCCGCGCCATAGGCTCCCCCGGCTGATCGTTCACGTTCCGGGGAGGAGCACCCATGGCAGCACAGCGCCGTTCGGCACCGGATGTGGAGGCTGAACCGGATGGGCCCGACGGGTCCGACGGGCCCGGCCGCCGCAGGGTGCTCGCGTATCTGCTCGCGGCGCCGACGCTGGCCGTCGGCGTGCGCCTGGGCGTGGACTCGGCCGGCGAGAGCGCCGATGCCGTGGTGCCGTCGCCGCCGCAGCCCGAGAACCTCCTCGACCTCGGCGATCTGCAGAACCTGGCGGCGGCTCCCACCGCGGGCCTGATCGCCGTCCAGGTGCACGCCGACGGCACGGCGTCCTTCGCGGTGCCACGGGCCGAGGTGGGCCAGGGCATGACCACGGCGGTCGCGATGATGATCGCCGAGGAGATGGACCTGCCCATCGGCAAGGTCAAGGTGACGATGGCCGACGCCCGCCCGGAACTCCTGATGAACCAGCTGACCGGCGGGTCGAACTCGATGCGCAGCATGTACCGCCCGGTGCGCGTCGCGGCGGCCGTGGCCCGGCAGCGGCTCGTCGCGACGGCCGCCGAGCAGTGGGGAGTCGACGCGTCCGAACTCACCACCAAGGACGGCGTCATCGCGTACGGCTCCGAGAAGAGCGCCACGTACGGATCGCTCGCGAAGGCGGCGGCAAGCACCCACGTCGTCCAGGCATCGGCCAGGCTGAAGGAACCCTCGGAGTTCACCGTCCTCGGCACCCCGCAGAACCGGGTCGACGCGCTGGCCGCCGTGACCGGGCGCAAGACGTTCGGGATGGACATGCAGATCCCGGACGCCAAGCCGACGATGGTGCGCAGGCCGCCGACGATCAACGGCACGGTCGTGTCCGTGGAGAACGCCGACGCGGTGCGGGGCATGCCGGGCATCACCGATGTCGTGACCGTCGAGCACGGTGTGGCGGTGCGCGGCGAGACGTTCGGCCAGTGCATCGACGCGCTGCGGGCGCTGAAGGTGACCTGGGGGCGTGGCACCGTCGACGGGGAGTCGGACGGCACCGTCCTCGCCAAGCTCAAGAAGGCGGCGCTGCCGATGGTCGTGCCGCCGCTGCTCACCAAGAAGGTCGACGCCGAGTTCACCTTCGCGTTCGCCAGCAACAGCCCTCTTGAGCCCGACAACGCGATCGCGGACGTGCGCGCCGACCGTGCCGAGATCTGGTCGAGCCTCAAGGTGCCGATCGTCGCCCAGCGGGAGATCGCCACGCGGCTCGGGCTGCCCCAGAAGGCGGTCACCGTGCATGTGATCGAGGGCGGCGGCTCGTTCGGGCGGCATCTCTTCCACGATGTGGCCGCCGAAGCCGCCGAGATCTCGCAGAAGATGGGCAAGCCGGTCAAGCTGTCGTGGTCCCGTACGGACAACTTCCGGCAGGGGCGCACCCATCCGATGTGTGTCTCGCGGGTCCGCGCGACGTACGCGCTCGGCAATGTCCTCAGCTACGAGCAGCGGCACACCAGTTCACAGACCGACTTCGGCCACGGCCTGGGCGAGATGATCACGTCGACGGCGGCGAAGCTGCCGGTGGCGGGCAATCTGACGTTCGCCGAGACCATCTTCCAGCTGACCCAGTCCACGCCGTACAACTTCGGGGTGACCACGCAGCTCCTCAACGAGGTGCCGCTGAAGTTCAACACGGGCAGCATGCGCAACATCTACTCGCCGAACGTGGCGTGTGCGCGGGAGCTCGTCGTCGACCTGCTTGCGGCGAAGCTCGGCAAGGATCCGGTGGAGTTCCGCCGCGAGTTCCTCAAGGACAAACGGCTGCGGGCCGTACTGGACAAGGCAGTTGAGGTGGGCAGATGGGGCAAGTCCCTTCCCGCCGGGGTCGCGCAGGGCATCGCGCTGCACTCCGAGTACCGGGGAGCGGTCGCCGCGCTCGTCGAGATCGACTGCCGGCCCGAGACGGTGAACCGGAAGGTCAGGGACGGAGTCACCGGACCGCGCGTCAGCAAGGCCCTGATGGTCGTGGACGCGGGCTTCGCCATCAACCCCCGTGGCCTGGAGGCCCAGATGATGGGCGGCATGAACGATGCCCTCGCCATGGCGCTCACCTCCAGCCTGCACATCAAGGACGGCATCCCGCTGGAGGGCAGCTGGGACAACTACTTCTACACCCGGCAGTGGAACACCCCGCTCGATCTGCGGGTCGTCGTGATGCCGAGCACCGGCGACAAGCCCTCCGGGGCGGGCGAGTTGGGGGTCGCGCCCGCGTTCGCCGCGATCGCCTGCGCCTACGCCCGCGCCACCGGGACACTGCCGACCAGCTTCCCGATCAACCACGGCACGCTCAGCTTCGAACCGCTGCCGCTCGAGCCGTCGACGCCGCAGTCCCCCACCGACGGTCTCGACCGCGCCTACTGAGGAGCCTTTCGTGCCAAGCCACACCTTCAAGCTCAACGGCGAGCAGATCACCGTCGAGGCCGAGGACGACGTACGCCTCCTGTGGGTCCTTCGCGACCTGCTGGGCGTCACGGGACCCAAGTACGGCTGCGGTCTCGGTGTCTGCCAGTCCTGTACGTCTCACATCAACGGCAAGGCGTTCAACCCCTGTTCGGTGCCGGTGTCGAAGATCGGCTCCGACGACGAGATCACCACCATCGAGGGCCTGCCCGGCACGGTCGGCAAGGAACTGCACCCCATGCAGGAGGCCTGGCTGGAGCTCGACGTGTCGCAGTGCGGGTACTGCCAGCCGGGGCAGATCATGGCCGCGGTCGCCAAGGTGCGGCAGGCCGCCGACGCCGGTCGTGAGATCAGCGACGGCGACCTGGACGAGATCCGCAACATCTGCCGGTGCGGCACGTACACACGGATCCGGGAGGCCATCAAGGCCGGGGCGAAGCAGATGTGAACTCCCTTTTCTCCACGGTGAGTTCGGGCGCCCGGGCGGCGTCGGGGCCCGCGCCCCGGCGCCGGGCGGGGAACCCGTGCCTGCGGGCGGCGACCACCACGACGAGCACCGGTACGAGCAGGGCGAGGACGCTCCAGGGGAAGGACTCCGAGCCGAGCTGCCCGAGGAGGATGCCGCCGACGACTCCGCCGCCCGCCATGGCCGCGTTCCAGAGGGTGACGAGCATGGCCTGCGCGGCGTCCGCCGACTCACCGCCCGCGTCGCCGACGGCGGTCTGCAGCAGCGTGGGGGCGCCGCCCCAGCCGAGCCCCCACAGCGTCACGGCCACATAGACGAGCGCGGGGCTGTCGGCGAGCACCGCGAGGAGCGCGGCGGCCACGGCGACCAGCAGGGCGCTCGCGATGGTGAGCGTACGGAGCCTGCGGTGGATGTGGGCGCCCACAATCCAGATGCTCAGCAGGGACGCGGCGCCGAAGACGAGCAGGACGACGTCGGTGGAGCCGCCCATGCCGAGGTGGTCGAGGAACGTGGCGATGTACGTGTAGAGGATGGTGTGGGCCAGGACGAAGACCAGCGTGACGGTCAGGACCGGTGTCACGCCGGGGATGCGCAGGGTCGAGAGGACCGGGGTGCGGCCCTCGCGCCGCTGCCCGGGATGGTCGGGGACCGACACGGTGATCCAGGCGAGCAGTACGACGGTGAGCACGGTCATCAGCAGGAACGCGACGCGCCAGCCGAGCGCCTAGGGCCTGTCCGATGGGTCAGGCCGGTCTTCGCGCCGGGTGCCGATTCAGCAGGGCCGAGCGGGCCCTGGTGCGTGCAGCTGCAAGGCGG